>CAIZKE010000232.1 GCA_903933475.1 uncultured Alphaproteobacteria bacterium
CTGACCTCGGGCGAGGCATCACCCTTGGGCTGGGCGCGTCGGACGGCGGCATACATCCACCGCCTGCGCCGCCTCGGGTTCCGGGTGACGACGACCAGGGAGCCTGCGGGAGACGCCTCCGTCGCCCGCTACAGGCTTGTCGAGCCCATCGAGGTGTTGCCGCCCGACGACGGCCAGGACGTCGCAGACGCGGCCCCTGACAGTCGGAAAGGAGGCAGCGCGGACTAGGGGGCCGGGGGCGGCGGCGCTGTCAAACTGCGCCGCGTCGTCGCCCCGACTTCCACCGCCATCATCCATGCCGAGACACAACCAAAAGGGCCGGTCCCGAAGGGCCGAGCCATTCGTCATGCTCCCAAGATACATCTTGGAATCCGCAGCCTGGCTCTCCCTCAGCGCCCAGGCGCGGGCGCTCTATGTTCACATCGCCCTGCGGTACAACGGAAGGAACAACGGGCTCATAGCCTTTTCCGTTCGCGACGCTGCCGCTGAGTGCCGCCTTGCCAAAGACACCGCTGCGCGCGCCTTCTCCGAACTGGTCGAGCGGGGCTTCATTGAGCTGGCCCAAGCGGGCACCTTCAATCTCAAGGTTCGCCACGCCGCGGAGTGGAGGCTGACCGCCCTGCCCTGCGACCGAACCGGCGCACTTCCCTCAAAGGCTTTCATGCTGTGGCGTCCATCGGACCCGCCCAGGTCTGAAACCCGGTCCCAAACGAGGGACTCACCGGTACCTCAATCTGGGACTGTGACACCGTTTCCGGGTCGAAAGGTATGCTGACAGTACCTCGGATTGGGACCGTGACGGCCGATCTGGGCGCGCGCCGGTACCTCGGATTGGGACACATATACAATCTAGCCATAGGCACGGCGGAGCGGATGGCGCAGGGCGCGCGCCCCCAAGGCGCCGTAGTGCCCGGAGACGGCAGCGGTCCACATCAACAAACTGGATCTGAACCATGACTGACAAGACCACCGGCAAGCCGCCTCCGTCTAAACGGGAGCAAGCCGCCATCCGCCAGGCCGAGACCCGTCTGAAAGAGCGGGCACCGCCGATTCTCACCGGGCGCACGGCAGAAGTGATATCGAGTCCGCATGATGACCTTTCCGGGTGGTCGGCGCGCCTTTTTGACGCTCTCGGAACTTCCTCGGGGCCCTTTACAGATAACAGCGTCTATCACCTCGCCCATGCCAGCAAACACCGTGGCGGGACGGCAGACGACGATACGACGGCACTGGACGCCGCCCTTGCCCTGGTCGGTGCGGTGGCGCCGCAGAACGAGCTTGAGGGCGCGCTCGCCGTTCAGATGGCGCAGGTTCATTCCCTGACGGCCGATCTGCTGGGCCGCGCGCGCCAAGCCGACCGGACGGACCACGTGGCGCTGTACGGCAACCTCGCCGTGAAGCTGTCGCGGACGTTCGCCATGCAGGCGGAAACCCTTCACCGCATCCGGGGCGGTGGTCGCCAATCCATCGAGGTTCGTCATGTCCACATCAACAACGCCGTCATTGGCGACGTCATCGGCGCAGGAGGGGGAGTCGCAGAGATTGGGAACCAACCCCTCGCAAAGCCCATTGGCGATGCATCTGTCGCCACGCTGCGGGGCCAGGTCGAAGCGGACCGGCAAGCCCTGCCAGGCGCCCAGGGTGACGGGTCGGACACGCTGCCGGATGCACGGCGGCGCGGCCGGGAGCGGCGCGCCGAGCGGTGAGCGCAACGGGGCGTGGAGGGGCGGTCTTTATACGAAGGAGGTACTCGCCCTGCAGAAAATAGTGGCGGCGGTAACTGCGACCAGACGTGGTTAAGCAGTAGTATGCGGTTGGTCCCGAATCGTCGTAACTGTCCGTATCTTGAAACTTACAGGTGTATTATGTCGGACAGTAAATCCTATGGCGCAGGCGATAACACGCCGGAGCAGATCGGTTATAAACTTTTTGTGGACGTGGCAATTGCCGAGAACATGAGGGTTAAGGATTACCTAGGCGGTGACAAAGTTCCTGACCGCAAGTGGATACTTGATACCTATGCTGAGTGCCTTCGCACCGTTCAGAGTCCAGGCGCCCGCAGGTAACCCACAGGTGGATTGTCGCTGCGTTCTCGACCCATTTCCGAGTACCGATAAGCGGTGTCAGCGCGGCGACCATTCTCAGACACTCTAGTCTAACTTCTTGGTCAGTCATGAGCGGTATCATAATACCTCAATCGGTCAGGCTTCAAGTCTGATTTCGTTTTGACCAAGGTGAAGGGTGCACTGAAGGCCACGAGCCGGTCCTTGCTAGCACCTGGAGCGTTGGATAGCGTCGAGGACGTAAGTCGAGACCCGTTCGGAGCCCCGCCTATGCGTCTGCTTCCTGCCCTTGCGGCCGTCTGTGTCCTGACCTGTACATCTGGTGCGGCGCAGGCTGCGCCGGGGGCCTTTGCGGTCGAGCCTAAGCCTGGCACCTCCCAAGAACTCTCCTACCGGGACGGGCGCAGCGGAGTGTTGTCAACGCAGCCGCATAGCTCCGTCATCTTGGTGTTGATTCAGGACAGGTTCGCCTTGGATGACATGCCGATCTTTTTCATTGGTGTTGGGAACGAGGGGACGGCTGCGACAAACCTGACCGCATCCAACATCGCGGCGACCACCGACGCCGGGCCGGTTCGCGTTCTGACCGTCGGGGATCTGATGCTCATCGAGCGGGAAGAGGTGAACAAGAAAATCACCTCGGCGCGATGGAGGGCCTTCGGTGCGGCGCTGAGCGCCGCAGGCGCGGCGATGGGAAGCAACACAGGAACCTTCGAGGCGACCGGATCCACCTTTGGAGATACGACGACCGTTCAAGGCACATACACGCCGCCCAGAGACAATTCAGCCGCTGTGCGCGCCTACCAGAGCGACATCGACCGCGCCCAGGCTGACGGCGAGCGCGCTGCCGGCACCCTTCCGGCGCGCTACTCCCATGCTGAGAAGTACGGGTTCCGTCCGGCAACCATTGATGCCGGGAAGCAGGCCTTCAGCGCCCTTCCCTTGGACCCGCTTCCCAAGAAGGCGACCAAGCTGACCGTCTCCGTCTCCGTCAACGGCGAGACGCACGTCTTTGAGTACGGACTGACCTATTCGCGCCAGTGACGGCCGAAAACGCTGACCTTGGTATCGATATGGTATCGGAGCCTCACAGCAAGCCTGACCGCCTAGCCCATTCTCTAGATAAGATATTGAATTTGAGCGCTATTCCTGGTGGAGCCGAGGGGAATCGAACCCCTGACCTCATCATTGCGAATGTTAGGGTGTGAGGTTTTCGGCTGTTTCACGTCGCATCATGAGGCCGGGAAACTATGCAGAATCGTTGAAAAATAGGGGCTTAGGCGGTCGCTTCTGCGCTCTTGTCGTTTTCCCTTGTTCTCTGAACATGGTATCGGAGTGGTATCGGGCCTCTTCGGCCCTCCGCCGCCTTGGAGGCTTCCATGTCGAACCGGACAGCGCGCATCTCGAAGCGCAGCGTTGATGCGCTGCAAATCCCCGAAGTCGGCGAGGTCCGTCTCTGGGATACCGAGGTCCGGGGCTTTTTCGTGAGGGCCTACGTCTCCGGCCGTAAGACCTACGCTCTCAAGTACCGGTTCGGACGGACGCAGCGGATTTTCACGCTGGGCGCGCATGGCGACCTCACACCGGACACGGCGCGTGCCGCGGCAAAAGCTGCACTCCAAAAGGCTCGGGATGGACTGGACCCGGCGGTGGCAAAGGCGGAGTTGCGAGATGCGCTGACGGTGGGCGCACTGATTGACGCATACCTCTCGAAGGCTCCGATTGAGGTCAAACTCAATGGGAAGCCCAAGCGGGCGTCGTCCTGGGCGAACGATGCCAGCAACCTGAACTCGCACATCCGTCCGCTCCTCGGCCGAGTGGTCGCGAGCGCAGTGACGACAGACCAGGCCGAGGCGGCGCTTGCGGCCATTCGGGCAGGTAAGACCGCGCGCACGGCGGACGGCATTCGCAAGCGGGGGCGGGTGCGGATTACCGGCGGCAATGGCGCGGCGCGTCGAGTTCGCGGGGCAGCGTCCGCCATGTTCGCCTGGGCGCTCAAAAACGGATACGCCTCTGGGAATCCGTTCGTAGGTATCGCAATGGGAGATGCCCCGATCCGTGAGCGCTTCCTGACGCGGGCCGAAGTTGGGCGCCTGTTGGATGCGATGGGGGAGATGGAGGCGAGCGGCGGGCTTCATCCCGCCTTCGGCGATGCCATCCGCCTGCTGTTGCTGACGGGTGCTAGGCGGACCGAAGTCCTCGGGCTGCGATGGGCAGAGGTGGACTTCTCCGGTGCCCTCTTGGTGCTCCCACCTGCCAGAACCAAGGCGGGTGGGATGAACGGTGTCCGCCGCATCGATCTGTCTGCACCTGCGCTTGAGATACTGTCCCGACGTCACGCCGCCGACGCCAATGGCGACGGCTTCGTCTTTCCGGCGCTCAGGGGTGGGCAAGGGCACCTGATTGGACTGCGCCCGGCATTCCTCCGCGCCTGTGCACATGCGGGTCTTGCCGACCTTCGCGTCCACGACATGCGGCATTCGTACGCCAGTTTCGCCATCGCCGACGGGGCGTCGCTGCACTTGGTGGGCAAGTTGTTGGGACATGCCAACACGCGGTCCACTGAGCGGTACAGCCACATTGACCGCGACATGCTGAAGGACGCCGCTGCGTCCATCGCCGCCAAGATAATGCCCGGCGACCCGGCGCACTCGGCGGAAGTCATCCGCCTGGGCGTGGGCGGCCGCTGAGTCTGCGACCCGTTCGGATAGGCCGAATCACCTCGCCGCAGAACTAGCGCAACGCTCCCTCCGATGGTCCGGAGGCCCCTCCGACCAGCAATGAGGGTGAGAAAAGGCGCAGATCCCCTGTGGATGAGGCCGGGAGAACAGAACATTACAAGAACATACGTATTGTTCCTCGCCTGCATTGCCCCATAGACTCTGAGGCGTCGCATCGTCGCGGCAAGCAGCGCAAAGGGTCGCTTATGAGCGAACACCTTCTCAGTACTCCAACAGTTGCCCAGATAACGGGCCTGTCCCAAGTCACCCTTAGGCGGTGGCGTAGCACTGGCGGCGGACCGCGGTTCGTTCGTCTTGGCCGGGCGGTCCGGTACCGGTCCGCTGACGTTACCGACTTCGTCTCGGCGCGGACCTACAAGTCCACGTCTGAAGCTGACGTCATGGCGCAGGAGGTCGCCGTCAGATGAACCTCTTCAACGAAGTGAGCCCCGCCCGCGTTGCAGCGCGGAACGGGGCTCTGGATGGCCAGCTTTGGAAAGAGGCACGGCCGGAAACTACCAAACCCGCACATCCGCGCAAGTTACTGATTCGCGTTCGTGTGCGGGGGCGGACCCTGACCCTCACCGGGCGTGAGGCGCAGACCCTCGGGCTGCTCATCATGCGCGGTGAGAGGGGCCTGACCTCGGGCGAGGCATCACCCTTGGGCTGGGCGCGTCGGACGGCGGCATACATCCACCGCCTGCGCCGCCTCGGGTTCCGGGTGACGACGACCAGGGAGCCTGCGGGAGACGCCTCCGTCGCCCGCTACAGGCTTGTC
>CAIZKE010000233.1 GCA_903933475.1 uncultured Alphaproteobacteria bacterium
AGGCCTCAACTTGGCCATATAGCTGACGGTGTAAAAAATGAGAGTAATTGTGCTTTTTACTATCTCTATTGCACTGTCTGCCTGTGGAGAAATGGGCCAGGATCCTGAAGGTCCTCACAAGGCTTATCTTTTGCTCAGAAATGATAAGGAAGTTAACCGTAAATTCTACATTGGTGGATACGATAATATATCAAAATGCCTGGATATACTGAAATATGAGGCGGAGTCTTCTGAGGATCATGGAGAAGAATTTTGGACAAACGAAGACTTTACCTACGGTGGTATCAGAAGGGAGGGATGGGAGCGCAACCGAATCGTAGGGGCGAGGTGTGAGCGAGAACCCTAAATGCCGGATTGAGTTTAGTTTGATGAGTCTGGTGCCCCTAGCGACCTTCCCGCTTCGAGGACCGCCAGTCGCTCCACCAGGGCCTCGGCCTCCCGGGGCGACTTCACCCGGTGCAGGCGCAGGCCCGCCCACTTGGGGTCCGCGAACCGGGCCTCCCGCCGGGCCGTCGCGGCCTCGTGGTGGCGCAGGGTGAACCAGACAGGGTGATCCTTATCGAACCAGCGGGTGAACAGCTCGCGGTTGCCCGTGCCCTCCCAGACTTCGCGGCCCGTGAGCGCCCGGTCCAGCGTGCGCCTCAGCAGGCGCGGCATGCTGACCGACAGGGGATAGTCCAGCCAGATGACGTCGGTGGCCCGGCTCCAGACCAGGTCCTGGCAGACCGTGTAATTGCCGTCCGTGATCCACCTCTCGCCCCGGGTGGCGGCCTCCACCCGGGCGATGAAGGCCTGCGGGTCCTCGCCGTGCAGGTCGCGCCAGCCCGGCAGCCAGTTCAGGGCGTCCAGCTCGACCCGCTGAAGGCCCAGCCGCTCGGCCAGCGCCGCCCCAAGGGTCGACTTGCCTGCCCCGGACTGTCCGATGACCGAGATGCGCATCTGAGGTTCCTCTTTCGCGGGGCCGCGACCCCCAAACACATGGCGGCTCAGCTGACCCCCTCCGGCCCGCTTCGCGGTCCACCTCCCCCTTGGGGGAGGAATTACCGAACCAATTGCTCCCCATCAGGGGGAGCTCCCGGCGAAGCCGGGTGAGGGGGTCAACGGTGACTCAGCTTACCTCCTCCATCCCGCCTCAGGGCTTCTTCAGTCCCAGCTCCGCCCAGACCTCGTCGGTGTGCTCGCCCAGGCGGGGTGGGTGGCGGCGGATGTTGCTGGGCGAGCCGGTGAACTTCACCGGGGGCTTCATGGCGAGATAGGGCCCGGCGTGGGGGTGTTCGTGGCGCTCGAAGAAGCCCACGGCGGACAGGTGCGGGTCGTCCGGCAGGTCGTCCAGGCGCGCCGTGCGCACCACCGGGATGGACAGGGGCTTGAGCAGGTCCAGCCACTCCTGGGTGGTCTTGGTCTGGGTGACCTCGCCCACCAGGCCATAGAGCTCATTGATGTGCTTGCCCCGCTGGGAATAGTCGGAAAACCGCGGGTCCTTGCCGAAGGTCTCGGCCAGGCCGGCGGCGGCGAAGAACTGGTCCCACTGCTTGTCGGTGTAGGGCAGGAGGCCGATGTAGCCGTCCTTGGTCGGGTAGGGCTTGCGGTTCGGGTTGGCCACGCGCTGGTAGGCCCACTGGCCGATGGGCGGGTCGAAGGCGTGGTCGTAGAGGTGCTCGACCAGGGTGAAGCTGGTCATGCACTCCAGCATGGGCACCTCGATGAACTGGCCCTGCCCTGTGCGCTCCCGGTGCAGGAGGCCGGCGGTGATGGCCTGGCACATGAACAGGCCCGAGACCTTATCGGCCACCAGGGTGGGCAGGATGCGCGGCGTCGGGTTGCCGTCCGTGCGGGGCAGGAGGTCGGCCAGGCCCGAGGCGGACTGGATCAGGTCGTCATAGGCCGGCTCGCCGGCATAGGGGCCCTCCGAGCCGTAGCCCGCCGCGTGGACATAGACCACGTCGGGCCGCAGGGCGCGGACGTCCTCGTAGGCCAGGCCCAGCCGCTTCAGGCCGTCGTAGCGGATGGAGGTGGCGAAGACCTCGCAGGAGGCGATCAGGGCCTCCATCAGGGGCTTGGCCGCCGGATCCCTCATGTCCACCACCACCGAGCGCTTGTTGCGGTTGATGGTCAGGAAGATGGGGCCCAGATCCCGGGGCGCGCCCTCGGGCACATGGCCGGCCCAGCGCATGATATCGCCGCCGTCCCCCCGCCCCGAGCCAGGGTCCTCGATCTTGATCACCTCCGCGCCCTGGTCCCCCAGGATCTGGGTTGCGTAGGAGCCGAACACCACGCTGGTCAGGTCGAGAATGCGGATTCCCGCCAGGGGGCCCGTCGCCGTCGTCGCAAGTTCCCGAGTTTCCGCCACGTCGTGTCTCCCCTTGGCCGTTTCCGTCGTTATGATCGCCCCAGCCAAGGGCGCAAGCCGGGAGGAGGCCGCCGTATGGACTTTCAGCTTTCCGAAGAGCACCGGATGCTCAAGGACCTCGCAGAGCGCTTCGTGCGCGACGAGCTCATGCCCCTCGAGGGTGCGGTCCTGGCCCGGGATGCAGCCGGCCAGGGGATCTGGCTGTCCGCCGAGGAACGGGCCCGCATCGACGAAGTGTCGCAGAAGCTCGGGCTCTGGGGCCTGGACGCCCCCGAGGATGTCGGCGGCTTCGACCTGCCCCAGGTGGCCCTGATCGGCGTCAATGAAGCCATGGGCTCGACCATCACGCCCTACACCCTGCCGCCGGACTCGCCGAACCTGCGCATGCTGATGGCCACGGTGACCGAGCGCCAGCGCGAGGCCTACCTGGCCCCCTACGCGGCGGGGAAAACCATCAGCGCCATTGGCATCTCGGAACCCGGCGCGGGTGCCGACCCGGCGGGTATGCTCACCCGGGCGGTCCGAGACGGCGACGACTGGGTGATCAACGGCCGGAAGATCTGGACCAGCCGGGCCGAGCAGGCCGACTTCACCATCGTCATGGCCGTGACCGACAAGGAGAAGGGCTCGCGCGGCGGCATGAGCGCCTTCCTGGTCGACCGCGACACGCCCGGCTTCAACATCCTGCGCCGCATCCCCATGCTGGCCGGCGCCTTCACCTACGAGATCGCCCTCGACGACGTCCGCGTGCCAGGCTGGAAGCTGTTGGGCGTGGAAGGCCAGGGCTTTGCCCCCATGCAGGTGCGCCTGGGCACCCGCCGCATCGAGATGGCCGCCTGGTGCATCGGCCTCGCCCAGCGGGCCCTCGACATGATGATCGAGTACGCCCCCCAGCGGGTGACCTTCGGCCAGCCCCTGTCCCAGCGCCAGGCCGTGCAGTGGTGGGCCGCCGACGCCGCCACCAAGATCCACGCCGCCCGCCTGATGACCTATCACTGCGCCTGGAAGCTGGACCAGGGACAGGACGTGAAGAACGAGATCTCGATGGTCAAGGTCTTCGCCACCGAGATGGCCTGGGAGGTGCTCGACAACGTCATGCAGTGCTTCGGCGCCATGGGCATGACCAAGGAACTTCCCCTGCACCTGATGGCGGCCAGCATCCGCAACATGCGAATCTACGACGGGCCCTCTGAAGTCCACCGCATGGTGGTCGCCCGCAACCTCCTGGGAGTGAAGAGATGACCACCACAACCGAGCGCCCCGAAATCACCGTCGAGAAGACCGGCCACATCGCCGTTGTCACCATCGACCGGCCGCCGAACAACCACGTCTCCGTGCCCCTGATGCACGACCTGGCCGACCGGCTCGAAAAGATCGACGCCGATGGCGAGGTCCGGGCCGTGGTCCTGGCCTCGGCGGGCAAGGCCTTCTGCGCCGGCGCCGACCTGGTGGCCCCCGACGGGATCGGTGGCTCGGGGATGAGCGGGATCAACGACCTCTACACCCAGGCCGTCCGCCTCTTCTCGATCGAGACCCCGATCATTGCCGCCGTCCAGGGTGCGGCCGTGGGGGCGGGCCTGGGCCTGGCCCTCGTCGCTGACTTCCGCGTCGCCTCGCCCGAGGCCCGCTTCGCCGCCAACTTCGTCAAGCTGGGCTTCCACCCGGGCTTCGGCCTGACCCACACCCTGCCGCGCCTGATCGGCGAGCAGAGGGCGGCCCTGATGTTCCTGACCGGCCGGCGGGTGAAGGCCGAGGAGGCCCTGGCCTGGGGCCTGGTAGATGAGGTGGTCCCCCAGGCGGACCTGCTGGAGGCCGCCAAGGCCCTGGCCGCCGAGATCGCCGAGAACGCCCCCCTGGCAGTGGTCGCCACCCGCAAGACCCTGCGCGCCGGCCTCGCCGCCGGCGTCCGGGCCCAGACCGACCACGAGCACGGCCAGCAGACCATCCTGCGCGCCACCGAGGACTTCGCCGAAGGCGTCCGCGCCGTCGCCGAACGCCGCCCGGGCAACTTCAAGGGACGGTAGGCGCCGTCGCGTCCGCCGCAATTCCTCCCCATCAGGGGGAGGTGGACCGCGCAGCGGGCCGGAGGGGGTCCTCTGAGGGGCCTTTGACCCCCTCACCGGGCTTCGCCCGGAGCTCCCCCTTGGGGGAGCAATTTCGCAGCTCAAATTCCTCCCCATCAGGGGGAGGTGGACCGGGGCAAAGCCCCGGGACGAAGGGGGTCAGCGGGGGTGCCGGTGCTCCCGCGATCAACGCAAGCTGGCGGCCGGGCGCTTCAGGGCCCGCGCCGCGCCCACCAGGGCGGCATAGGGGTGCTGGATCAGGGTGGTCGGGATCTCGGCCATGAAGGCGCTCATCCGGCCCTTGGCCTCGAACCGGCTCCGGAAGCCGCCGCCGGCCAGCCGGTCGGCCATGCGTGGCGCCAGTCCGCCGGAGATGTAGACGCCGCCCCGGGCACCGAAGGTCAGGGCCAGGTCCCCCGCCACCGAGCCGAGGATGGCGCAGAAGCGGTCCAGGGTCTCGTTCGCCAGGGCGTCGCCCGTTTCGGCAGCGGCGGTCACGGCCGCCTCATCCGCCAGGGTGGCTGGCACGCCCCGGATCGCGGCCAGGGCGGAATAGAGGTTGTGGAGGCCGGGCCCGGACAGGATGCGCTCGATGGAGGTCCGTCCGAACCTCTGGTTCAGGATCCGCAGGATCTCCATCTCGGTGTCATCGTAGGGGGCGAAGGTCCCGTGCCCGCCCTCGCCGGCGACCTCGACGTCGCCCCGGTTGGAGCGGGCCAGGCCGGCCACGCCAAATCCCGTCCCGGCACCCATCACCACCAGGGGGGCGAAGTCCGCGCTGCGGATGTCGGGACCAATGCGCCTCAGGGTGTCCGCCGGCAGGAGAGGGGCGGCCAGGGCCTGGGCGGCGAAGTCATTGATCAGCCGGACGGACTCGAACTCGAAGGCGACGAAGAGCTCGCCCTCGGAGGCCTGCCAGCTGTTGTTGGTGAACTGGATCTCCCCATCCACCACGGGGCCCGCCACCGCCAGTACGGCGCGTTCTGGCCGCTTCCGCCCCAGTGTCTTCTCCAGATAGCTGCCAATCACCTCCGTCAGGGAGGGATAGTGGCGCTCCTCGAAGGTGAGGGGGTGGCGGATATGGCCTTCTTCGTCGACCAGGGCCAGGCGGGCATGGGTGCCGCCGATGTCGCCGACCAGCCCGGTGTACACGTTTTTCAAGCTTTTACCCCGCAGGCGCAGGCAGGCTCCGGTCCGGCGTGCGGCGCGGGGAATAGCCCATACCACGGCGCCTTGCACGTCTTCGTTTTGGGTCTGGCCTCAGCGCCTCAGGGGGGCGTGGGCGATCCGCAAGATGTTGGCCGCGCCGGGCGATCCCATGGGCAGGCCAGCCAGGATCAGGACCCGGTGTCCGGGCGGGCACAGGCCCGCCGCCACGGCCTCGTCGACCGCCACCCGGGCCAGGTCCTCGGGATCGGTGATGATGTCCACGACCCGGGCCTCGACGCCCCAGGCCAGGGCCAGGCGCCGGGCGGTGGCCAGACGGGTGGTCAGGGCCAGAGTGGGCTGCAGGGGACGTTCCCGCGACAGGCGCAGGGCGGTCTGGCCGGTGGTGGTGAAGGCGGCCAGGCACCCCGTCGATGCAGAATCGGCAGCCCGCCGCGCAGCCGCGACCAGGGCATCGGCGTCGGCGTCCTCCACGGGGTATTCGGCGGCCATCAGCTCCGGCCAGCGCGGGTCGCGCTCCACCCGCGCCAGGATGCGGTCCATCATGGTCACCGCCTCCAGGGGATACTCGCCGGCGGCGGTCTCGGCCGACAGCATGACCGCGTCGGCACCCTCGTAGACGGCGGCGGCCACGTCCGAGGCCTCGGCCCGGGTCGGTGTCGGCGAGTGGATCATGGACTCCAGCATCTGGGTGGCCACGATGACGGGGATGCCCCGCATCCGCGCGGCGCGCACCAGGGTCTTCTGGACCACCGGCACATCCTCGGGCGCCAGTTCGACCCCCAGGTCGCCCCGGGCCACCATGACCGCCTCGGACAGGTCCAGGATCTCGTCCAGGGCCTCCAGGGCGGCGGGCTTCTCGATCTTGGCCAGGACGCCGGCCCGGCCGAGGACGATCTGCCTCAGCTCGGCCATGTCGGCGGCGCGCTGGACGAAGGACAGGGCCACCCAGTCCACGCCCTGGGCCAGGGCGAAGTCGAGGTCCAGCCGGTCCTTCTCGGTCAGGGCGGGAATGGGAATGGCCAGGCCGGGCAGGTTCAGGCCCTTGTGGTCGGACAGGATATCGCCGCTGATCACCTCGGTCTCGGCGAAGTCTACGCCGAAGCGACCGACCTTCAGCCGGACCTTGCCGTCGTCCAGCAACACGTCGGCCCCGGTCCTCAGGGCAGCGAAGATCTCGGGGTGGGGCACGCAGATCCGGCGGGAGTCCCCCGGCGTCGGGTCACGGTCGAGACGGAAGGCCTGGCCCCGGGTCAGCTCCACGCGCCCGCCCCGGAACTCGCCCAGCCGGATC
>CAIZKE010000234.1 GCA_903933475.1 uncultured Alphaproteobacteria bacterium
CCAGCACCCGGACTTCCCGTCCAATGAACTGCGCCACCCAGATCGAGCAGGCGTCAGCCTTGGCCCCGGTGCCGCCGATGTCCCAGAACGCCCGGTAGGTCATGAGCGGATCGTCCGCCACATGGCCCACGCGGCCCTCAGAGCGGGCTTTGGTGAGGCTCGGGGCGTAGTAGGCCCCATCCGTCACCGAGGCGTAATCGCCGTTCCAGACGTGAGCGTATTGGTCGGGCGCGTTCACCAGGTCGAAACGGCGCTCGGCGTCGAGTTCGTCCGGGAACCAGTGGTTGTTGTTCCAGTTGGCGTGGACCACCACCGCGTCAGGCGGAAGCTCTGGCCCTCGCAGCAGCTGGTCCACCGGGTCGGTCTTCAGCTTCGGGTTCCACGAGAACCACAGTTCGGAGCCCGGCTTGCGGATCGTCGGGCGTAGCAGTCTCAGCGAGGTTGGCGACAGGCTGCGGGCTTCCTCCACCCACGCGACGTCGTAGCCCTCCAGGGACTTGATGCTCTCCGCCGTGTGGTCCTGCATCCCAACGAAGTTGATCTCGCCGCCACCGGGGGTGCGGATCACCTTATCGAGGATCTCGAACCCCGGCACCTCGAACTTCTGGATCTGATCCTCGATCAGACGCTTGGCGCTGTCCCTCAGGGACTTCTGCACCTCACGGACGCAGAGGATGCGGAACCCGGACACCTCGACACACCGGCGAACGGCCAGGGCGGCGAAGAAGTGCGACTTGCCCGACCCTCGCCCGCCCCATGCGCCTTTGTAGCGGGCCGGTTTCAACAGCGGTTGAAAGACCCGGTTGGTCGGGATGCTAAGTGTCGCCACGGGGCGCCGGGTCAACGATGACGTGTTCGATGCGATCAACGATCCGGGCGTTCACATCGGCGTTGATGGTCGTCGGCAGCACCTTCCCGATCAGCGTCATGAACGCCGTGGGGTTCTCGATGGACTGCCGGCGCAGGTAGTCCTGCCCGCCTGCGTCATCCAGCGCACCGAGGATCATGTCCTTCAGCGCCTTGGTCGCCTTGTTCGGAACGCCCTTGAGGCGGCCCTTGCCACGGTTTCCCGCAGACGGGCCTACTTTGCGGGTTTCGTCGGTCATAGCGCCTCACTCACCAGACCCGAGGGCTTCCTGGCGTCGATGCGGATGGGATCGGCCCGCGACTATCGCTTACGGGTCAGGGTTGGTTGGCGTGTTGGGCGATGTCGGGGCCGAAGGTGTGAGGGCCGGGCCTTTCGCGCACCCGACCCTCTCCGGCCGTTGCACCAGTCGCCAGCCGGCTTCCCGCGCGGGGGAGCAGAAATGGAAAAGGCCGAGGTTTCCCCCGGCCCGTCGTCGGCGCAATTCGCGCCTCTAAGGATGGAACGTGCTTCGCGCCCGGTGATTTGTCAAGCCACCTCCGACCACGCTTTGCACGTCCCGCAGTCGCGGGTGGGATCGACCCTTCCGCCCCATCCGCGCGAGGCGGCAGGCGGCGCAGGCTCCGGCAGTTCCCACAGGCAGAGGGGAACAACCGTGGCCGACAGGTGGCCGCTTTCAAAGCTGCTCCAGGCCTCGGTCAGCTTGCCGTGCCGACAGGTCAGGTGTCGGGCCTCACCGTTCACCTTGGGCCTCGCGGGCGATGATCTTGGGGTCTAGGGCGCGGATCAGTTCGGTCACTTCGATTACGTCTTCCCAGCCTTCGTCCTCCCATAGCGCCTTCGCCGCAGCCTCCAGCCCTAGACGGATGCCCTCTAGTCGGGCG
>CAIZKE010000235.1 GCA_903933475.1 uncultured Alphaproteobacteria bacterium
CAACGCCCCCCTCAATGGCTTCAAGGGCCTGCACCTCGAGGGCGGCGTCCGGGTGCCCTACATCGTCTCCGCACCCGGGCGCTTCCGGAAGGGAGCGGTCGAGCCTCAGGTCGTCTCCAGCCTCGACATCGCCCCCACGGCTGCCGCCCTGGCGGGCGCTGTCCTGCCCAAGGGCACGGATGGCCAGAACCTTGTCCCCTACCTGTCGGGTCCGAAGTCGAAGGGCTTCGAGCGCCGCCTCTACTGGCGCTCCGGGCCCAACTATGCGGTCCGTGACGGCGCCTGGAAGCTCTGGAGCGTCAACCGGGCCGAACCGGGCGAGTCCGAGAGCCTCTCCGCGGGCATCACTCCCGACGGGGTCCAGGCCCGGGCCTCCTCCCAGGGCGTCTACGACATGCTCTACAACCTCGACGAGGACCCCGGCGAGACGCGCAACCTCGCCGCCGAACGCCCCGAGGTCGTCGCCCGCCTCAAGGCCGGGATCAACGCGTGGGACCGGGGCAATGTCCCGGCCCAGTGGACCAGCATGCGCCAGGCCGTCCGCCGCCATGAGGGCCAGATGCTGAAGATCTATCCCTGAAGACCTCCATCCGAAGCCGAGGCCCCATGTCCGATTCCTTCTCCCGCCACCTGGTCGATCCCGAGCTCCTGCCCATGCTGGACGCCTTCCCGACGGCGGTCCTGACCGAGGCCATGCTGCCGGGCATGCGGGGCCGGGCCTCCTGGTTCCCCGCAGACCCGAAGGATGCCGAGCGGACGGACCAGGTCCGTCGCCTCATCCCGGGCCGGGCCGGGGATCCGGACGTCGAGGTCCTCATCTACCGGCCCCGGGGCGTCGAAGGGGCCCTGCCCTGTATCCTGCACATCCACGGAGGTGGCTATGTCTCGGGACGGGCGGACGGCAACGAGGCCGTGCACCGCCCCATGGCCGCCGACCTCGGCTGCGTCATCGTCACGGTGGCGTACCGCCTGGCCCCCGAGACGCGGTTCCCGGGCGCCGTGGAGGATTGCTACGCCGCCCTGGCCTGGACCCTGGCCAACACCGCCGAGCTGGGCGTGGATCCAGACCGTGTCGGCGTCATGGGCGAGAGCGCTGGCGGAGGCCTGGCCGCCGGCCTTGCCCTGCTGGTCCGGGACCGGGGCGAGCACCGCCTCGCCTTCCAGCACCTCATCTACCCGATGATCGACGACCGCACCTGCACCCGCCCCGACCCGCACCCGACGGTGGGCGAGTTCATCTGGACCCCGCACAACAACCGTTTCGGCTGGGCGGCCCTGCTCGGGCATGAGCCCGGGATCGAGGGGGTCTCGCCCTACGCCGCCGCAGCCCGGGCCGAGAGCCTGGCGGGCCTGCCCCCGACCTTCATCGCCGTCGGTGCCCTGGATCTCTTCCTCGAAGAGAACCTGGAGTACGCCCGGCGTCTGACCCGCGAGGGGATTGCGACCGAGGTCCACGTCTATCCGGGGGCCTTCCACGCCTTCCAGGTCATGCGCAGCGCCCGGGTGGCCCAGGCGGCCGAGCGCGACAGCCGGGCAGCCCTTGCGCGGTTCCTGAACGGCTGAGGCCCAGGGTCGGGTTCAGGCCGGGTTCCGGGCGCTCACCATCCAGGTCGCCGAGGGCATGTAGACGGTGTCGCCGCGAAGCCAGGGCGACACCGCTTCGCGGACGCGGTCGCGCAGGACAGGGGCGAGGTCTGGCCGCTCGCGCAGGATCGCGCCCAGGGGCCCGACCCGGAAGCTCATCTCCACTGTCCCCTCCAGGTCCAGGCCGCCGATTGGTTCGTCGTGGGGGGTGATATCGACCCCGGTAAAGCCGGCCTCGGCCAGGATCCGCCGTACCCGGTCAGGGTCGGAAAAGGCGAAGGGGCCCGGCGCCCCGGACTCGGGCGCCGGGGCCGGTGGGACCAGGCCGGAGGCGGTCTCGGCGGGCAGGCGCATCCAGAGGTTCTCGGCCAGGGGCCGCCAGCAGACGAAGGCCAGGCGGCCTCCCGGCCTCAGGGCCCGGCGCAGGTTGCAGAAGGCGGCCGCAGGGTCAGCGAAGAACATCACGCCGAACCTGGAGAAGACCGCGTCCCGGCCGCCGGGAAGCGCCGCAGTCTGGGCGTCGGCCTCACGGAACTCCAGGCCCCGGGTCCCGTCCTCCTTCGCCCGGCGGCGGGCGACGTCCAGCATGGGGGCCGAAATGTCGAGCCCCAGGACCTCGCCCTCCGCGCCGACCCTTCGGGCCAGCTCCAGGCTGGTGTCGCCGCAGCCGCAGCCTACGTCCAGCAGGGTCTCCCCCGGCACCGGGGCCAGCCGGTCCATGGCCGCAAGGCCGAGGGGGCGGATCTGCCGGTCGATCTGGTCCTGCAGGCTGGCCCAGGTGCGCCCGGCGGCGTCATTCCAATAGGCGACCTGGGTCGCGTTCGCCGCACTCATGCCGAATTTCCTTCCGATTACCGCCGAACAGGCGCCCGGCTTGTCCCGCAACGCCCAGTGCCTCACCCTGCCGCCTCAAGACGGACTCCGCCAGATGCCCTTCCGCCGATCCCTGCTGGTCCTCGCCCTTACCCTGGGCCTCGGCGTCTTCGGCCAGGCCGCCTCGGCGGCGTCGCCGCCCGCAGGCCTGGAGGCGGGCCTCGACGCCATCCTCGCCCGGGGCGCACCCGGCGTCTCCCTCCTGGTCTACCGGAACGGCGACCTGCTCTACCGGATGGACCGCGGGCGCATCGCCCCGGACGAGCGCCTTCCCGTCGCCTCGGCCTCCAAGTGGATGGCTGCAGCCCTCGTCATGACCGTGGTCGATGAGGGAGGCCTGTCCCTGGATGAGCCGATCGGTCGGCGCCTTCCGGAATTCCAGGGCCCGTCCGGCGAGATCACCCTGCGCCAACTGCTCTCCTACACCGCCGGCCAGGGCGGCCTGATGGGCATGTCCGACCTCCTCCAGGACTCCGGGATGACCCTGGCCGAGTCCGCTGCCCGGATCGCCGGGCGTCCCCAGGCAGATCCCCCGGGGGCGGTCTTCCGGTACGGCGGGCCGTCCTTTCAGGTCGTCGGGGCCCTGGTTGAACAGGCCACTGGCCAGCGGTGGGCGGATCTCTTCGAGGCGCGTATCGCCCGGCCGCTCGGCATGACGTCGACCACCTGGGGTCACCCCCTGCGCCCGGACCTCGATCCGTCGAGCGTCCGCAATCCCAACCTCCAGGGCGGGGTCTACACCACCGCTGCCGACTACGGCCGCTTCCTGGGGATGGTGGCGGGAAGGGGCGTCCTGGACGGCCGGCGCGTGCTCTCGAAGACCGCCGTCGCCGAGCTGGAGACGGTCCAGACGGCAGGCAAGCCCATGGCCTATCGGCCGCCGGGGATGTCGGATATCGACGCCTACGACCTTGGGAACTGGTGCGAGGTCACCGGGGCGGACGGCGCCTGTGTCCTGGCCTCCAGCCCCGGAGCCTTTGGCGTCTATCCCTGGATCGACCGCCGGACCGGCCTCTACGGGCTCTTCTTCCTGAGGTACCAGCTCCCCCTGGTGGTCGATCCCATCCGCGAGGCCCGGGCCCTCATCCTGTCCGCCGCGCCCTGAACCCGCCTCAGGCCGACAGGGCGTAGTCCTCCAGGACCGGAGCCTTCATCTCGGCCTCGAAGGTCTCATAGGACCAGGGGTAGGTGGCGACATTGCCATGTGCGTCAAAGTACCAGCTACGGCAGCCCGAGGCCCAGATGGACCCGGTCAGTTTTTCCTTGAGCGCCTGGGTCCAGGCCTGTGTGGGTTCCGCCCGGGGCGTGATCTCCCGGGCCTGGCCTTCGACCAGCAGGTCTACCAGCTGCAGCACATAGTCCAGCTGGCGCTCGGCGGTCATCAGGAAGGAGAAATTGCCCAGGGGGCTGTTGGGGCCGCCCAACATGAACCAGTTGGGCAGGTCGGGAACCGTCACCCCGCGATAGGTGACATTGCCCCGGGCCCAGGTTTCGGACAGCGCCCGCCCGCTGCGCCCGGTGATGCGCATGTCGCCAAACGGATGGTGGGCGTCGAATCCTGTCGCCAGGACCAGGACGTCCAGCTCATGGAGCCGCCCATCCGCCGTCCGCACGCCGCCCGCCTCGATCCGGGCGATGGCGTCGGTAACGAGTTCGGCGTCCGGCCGCTGGATGGCCGGATAGAAGAGGCTCGAGACAATCAGCCGCTTGCAGCCCATCCGGTAGTCGGGCGTCAGCCGGGCCCTCAGGTCAGGGTCGGCGACCGTGTTCAGGTTATCCAGGCAGGCCTGGGCCATGCGGTCGTAGACGTCCGGCGCCTCGCCCGCCACTGCTGCGCAGAAGGCGCCGTTGAAGGCCTGGGCGAGGTGGGCGTACTGGTCTGCAAGGAGGGCCGGGTCCGCCCGGTAGGCGGCGCGCTTCTCGTCGGCGATCGGCAGGTTCGGCTCGGGCAGGATCCACTGCGGGGTGCGCTGGAAGAGGCTGACCTTCTCGGCCCGGTCGACGATGGCCGGGACGACCTGGATGGCTGTGGATCCGGTGCCGATGACGCCGATGCGCTTTCCCTCCAGGGGGACCGAGTGGTCCCAGCGGGCGGTGTGGAAGGCCGCGCCGGAGAAAGCCTTCAGGCCCTCGATGTCCGGGAGTGAGGGGTGGTGTAGGATGCCCACGGCGGTGATAACCGCATCGAACCGCCCCTGGGGGCCCTGGTTGGTGACGATCTCCCAGGCGCCGTCCCGCCAGTCCGCCGACTGAACCTCGCTGTTGAACCGGACCCGGGCCTCGACCCCATAGTCCGCCGCCACCTTGCGCATGTAGGCCTGGATCTCCGAGCCCGGCGAGTACTTGTGGCTCCACTCCGCATTGGGAGCGAAGGAGAAGCGGTAGAGGTGCGAGGGCACGTCGCAGGTAATGCCGGGATAGGTGTTGTCCCGCCAGGTCCCGCCTGGCTCCCCGGCCTTTTCGAAGATCACCACGTCGCTCACGCCGCGCTCGCGCAGCCGGATGGCCGCAGCGATACCGCCGGCACCGGCGCCGATCACCGCGAGCCTCAGTCCCTGTCCGGTCCCGGCCATAGAGGTCCTCCTGCTGAGCGGATAGTGTCCTACAGACGCGCGCCGCGGGAAAGACCTCCGCGCCTGGCCCGGAATACCGCCTTCAAGGGCAGTGGGTGCAGACCCTGCAGCGAATTCTTTCGGGTCGGCCCTTGAAGAGGTTGGGCGCCAAACCCAGATGCCTGCAGCGGGCCGGGCCCCTCTGACGCTTCCAGTGAAGCGTGATGTCGGACCGCATCGGGTGCGCTCGATGCCGGGTCCGGGGCCTTCCCTTCCCCCCCAAGCCAGCCGGCTCCGGTGTCGGGCGCTCCCAACCAGAGGTGTGCCACGATGAAGACGACCCAATTGCAAACCCATGACCGCCGACCGGTGTTCGAAGACGCCTGGACCCCTGGCGACCTCGTCCAGTTCGAGGCCCTGGTCAGTGCCTGCGCCCTGGTCGCCCAGTCTGACGGTTGGGTCACCCCCGAGGAAACCCGCCGTGTCACGGAGCGTATGCGCACCCTGCCTGCGCTCGACGTCTTCGAGAGCGGCGACCTCATCGAGGCCTTTGAGGCCCGGATCGAGGATTTCAACCGGGATCCCGAGGCGGCGCTGGTCATGTCCGAGGGCACGATCCGCCGGCTCCGGGACAAGCCGGACGCCGCCCGGCTTGTGGCCTCCGCCGCCTGCGCCGTGGCGTCGGCGGACGGTGGATTTGACGCAGAGGAAAGGGCGGCTATTCTAAGGATCTGCGCCCTGCTGGTCCTGTCTCCCCAGGAAGTGGATCTGGTGGCGCCGCGAAGGAGGCCGAAATGAATGTGGCACCGCAGGATCCCATGGCCTGGATGTACGTCCAGCCTGCTGCCGTTTCGCCTGTTCCCGGTTCCCTGACCGTCACGCCCGTGAAGCCGGCCGACCCCTCCACCGGTTCAGAGATGGGGCCCGGCGAAGACCGGCGCCCCCGCGACCCCCAACGCAAGGTGGACATACGGGTCTGAACCGGTCTCGGGGCCGCGGCCCCGGTGCCGGGTTGCGCGCCTGTGCGGGGAGACTCGCACTTGTGCGGAACGGGTGCCATGATCGATCCCGATCCTTCGCAGCGGGTAATCTGGAGGCGGGTGCCGTGATGTTTCCCAGGATATTCACCCTGGCCGTCCTCGCGGCCTGCATCGCCGGTCCTGCGCTTGCCGATGGTGCCGTGGCCAGCCTGCTCACGCCTGAGGACAAGGGACGTCTCGCGCGCGTCGATGCCACCCGTACCGCAGCCCTTGCGGACGCCCGGACTCATGGCGCGCCGGCGGACGTCGTCACCCTCGACAGGGCCATGTCCGGAACCCTCCTCTCTGTGCGCAAGACGGACCTGGCGGGCGACTGGCGATGCCGCACCCTCAAGCTGGGCAAGTCTGCAGGCCTGGTGGTCTATGGCTGGTTCCGCTGCCGGATCGTCGATGACGGTGCCGGCTGGCGTCTCGACAAGCTGACGGGTTCTCAGAGGGTCAGCGGGCGCTTGTACGATGACGGCGAGACCCGGATGATCTTCGCGGGTGCCCAGTCCATGGGCGACGAGCCCCGCCAGGCCTACGGACGCCCAGGTGCCCGGAACCAGGCGGGGATTGCCGTGCGGCCGGGACGGGACCGGCTCCGGCTGGAGTTTCCCGAGCCGCAAGTCGAATCCGACTTCGATGTGATGGAACTCGAGCGGGTGCGGCCCGCCAGGAAGTGATCAGGAGGTCGCCCGTGTCCCAACTTGTCCACCTTCCGGCTGACGCCGATCCTGACCAGATCCAGACCCGGCTCGTCGCCGACGGCGCGGTGATCCTGGACGGGGTGTTGACGCCCGGGGAGGCCGATGCCGTCCGCTCGGAGCTGGATCCCTGGGTACAGGCCACCACCCCGGGGCGGGACCGGTTCACGGGTTTCAGGACCACCCGGACCGGTGCCCTTGCCGCCCGCTCAGCCCTCTGCCGGGACCTGATCCGGGACCCACGGATCCTCGCCCAGTGCGACCGGCTCCTGCTGCCCGCCTGCGAGCGCTATCAGCTGCATCTCGGCCAGGTCATTCGCATAATGCCGGGAGAGAAGGCCCAAAGCCTCCACAAGGACCGGTGGGCCTGGGGCGCGCACCTCAAGGGTATCGAGCCCCAGCTCAACACCATCTGGGCCCTGACGGACTTCACCCGGGACAATGGTGCGACCCAGGTGGCCCCGGGCTCGACCGCCTGGCCTGACGACCGGCGGGCGGACCCCGCCGAGGTCACCCAGGCGGTCATGGGGCGGGGCTCGGTCCTGATCTACACGGGCAGCGTCGTGCACGGGGGCGGGGCCAATACCTCGGATGCTGACCGGGTTGGGCTGAACATCACCTACGCCCTGGGTTGGCTGCGGCAGGAGGAGAACCAGTACCTGGCCTGCCCGCCCGAGATCGCCCGGACCTTTGACCCCGCCCTCCAGGACCTGCTGGGCTACGCCATGGGCTCCTATGCCCTCGGCTACTACTCCCCGCCCACTGCCCCCGGCGCTGATCCTGAGGTGGTACCGCCCAACTATGTCCTCGGCCGCCGGACGGAGGGTTCCACCCTGGGTTCGGCCGCCGACCTCGCCGCCCTGAACGGGGACGTCAGGGGCGGGTAGGGCGAGGCTGCAGGGACAGGCCGCCCAGGACCACAGCCAAGGCGCTGGCAAAAATGCTCCGGTTGCCCCTGTCCAGGCCGGGACTCAGTTCCGGGCGGTGAGGCTGCGGCGGAAAAGGGACCAGAGCGTGGTCTGGCCCTGGGACAGGGCGCCTGTGCGGTAGGCCTGGACTCCGACCCCTATGGCGGCGGTGGTGGTCAGCCCCATCAAGGCCAGGCCCGTCAGGATCTCCCAGGCCGGCGCATTGTCCACGATCCGCAGCAGCATGAGGAAGGGCGTGAAGGGGGGGATCAGGGCCGCGATGCGGATGATGGGGGAGTCCGGCGCCTGGAGGGCCGAAATCACCAGCAGGAGGGGAATGACCATCACCATGCTCAGGGGCGTCGCCAGGCTCTGGGCCTCCCGGGGCGTCTCGCAGAAGGCGGCCAGGCCGGCGAAAAGCGAGCCGTACATCAGGAACCCGGACACCAGGAAAACCAGGGCCCAGGGCAGGAGTCCCCGGGCGAAGAGGGCCTTGGACAGCCCCTCAGTGAGTCCGGGCGGAAGGTGGCCGGCGGCGAGCAGGCCCGCGCCCAACAGGGCCCCGAGGACGGTCAGGAAGAGGAGAAGTATGCCCAGGACCTTCCCCAGCAGAAGCTCTGCGGGATGGGCCGAGGTGACCAGGACCTCGATCACCCGGCTCGACTTCTCCTCGATCACGCTGCTGGAGATCATTCCGGATCCGACCAGGATCATCATGCAAAGCAGGTAGGACACGCCGACTGCGGCCAGCTGGGGAATACGGTCTCCCATCTTCACCAAGCCCCCGGACGCTTCCGGCGAGTAGGTTTTGACCTCAACCTGCGCCGAGGCGATGTTGTCGATGCCCTCGGCATTCAGGCCTGCCACGCGCATCCGCTCCGTCTGCAGCCATTCCGTCAGTCGGTCTTCCAGCTCGCCGGACAGGTCGATCACGCGGGCGCGTGGCGTCCAGAGGCGGGCGTCGAGGTTGTCCGGTGTCCCAGCCAGGACCAGGATCGCGGGCGGATTGTCGGCCTTCCCCGCCGCGGCGAAATACTCTGCGATGAGTCGCCCCGCCGCGTCCGGAGTCCGGGCGCCCGCGATCTCGGCCGGCAGGGGCGCGAGGAGGGCGGGACGCTCGCTGGGCAGGTTCCGCGTGTCGCCCTTGCGGATTCGCGCGCTCAGGGCGTTTCCGGGGGAGCCCGCTCCGAGTCCGGTGAGGTCCAGAACCGCCACTTTCGCCGCCGGCGCCTGGCGGGCGATGAGAGCCGGGATGCCAATGCTCGCCGCCGTGATCACCGGGAAGGCGACCAGGGCCAGGAGGAAGCCGGGCGTCAGCAGGTAGGCCAGGTACTCCCGCCTCAGGATGATCAGCAGACGCCTCATGCCCCGGCAACCTCCGGCAGGTCGGCCCGGGTTCCGGTGAGCAGGAGGAAGGCCTCATGCAGTCCCGGTTCGCGGGATTCGAACCGGCGGATCGGCAGGCCGGCCCGGAAGGCGGCAGAGAGGGTCTGGTGCGCTTCGACCCCCGGGGACAACCAGACCTCCAGGCGCCGTCCCTCCGCAAGATCCGAGGCGGCGACCTCCGCCACGCCGGGCAGGGCCGCGATGGCCTCGGGGGTGAGGTCACCCTCCAGGATCAGGCGGCCGGGCGCCCGGCTCCGCGCCTGCTGGACCGTGCCGTCAAAGACCTTCCGTCCCCGGGCCAGGAGGACCACCTGGTCGCAGAGCCTTTCGGCATGGGACATGACGTGGGTGGAAAAGACCACGGTCGCCCCGGCCGCCGCCCGCTCGCGGATCAGGGTCTCGAGTCCCTGCTGGTGCATGGGGTCCAGGCCCGAAAAGGGTTCGTCCAGGATCAGGAGGTCCGGGTCGTGGACCAGGGTGCAGACCAGGGCCACCTGTTGGGCCATGCCCTTGGACAGCCGGCGGATCTGGGTGTTGAGCGAAGCGCCGAGGCCAAGTCCCTCCAGGAGGGCTCGCGCCTTCTGGCGTGCAGCCTGGGCGGGAACGCCCTTGAGCGAGCCCAGGAAGCCCGCAGCCTGCAGGGGCGTCATCCGGGGATGGAGGCCCCGCTCTTCCGGGAGGAAGCCGATGCGATCGCGCACCCTTCGGCCGTCCACCGCGCCCAGCACTTCCAACCGGCCCGACGTCGGCGCGACCAGTCCCAGGATCATCCGCAGGGTGGTGGTCTTTCCCGCACCGTTTGGGCCCAGGAACCCGAAGACGGCACCTCGCTCTACCCGGAAACCCAGGCCGTCGACCACGGCCCGGTCCCCGAAACGCCGGG
>CAIZKE010000236.1 GCA_903933475.1 uncultured Alphaproteobacteria bacterium
CCGCTCTACATGCGCGCCCCGGACGCCCGCCTGCCGGGTGGCAGGTTGCCGGAATGACCGTCCGCCGCGCCGGGGCCGGGGACCTGGCGGCCCTTGCCGACCTTCACGCCACCGCCTTCAGCCCCGGCTGGAGCGTCGCCGAGATTGCCGCCCTGGGTGCCGTCGCCCTGGTCGAGGACGGCGCCGGCATGATCCTGGTCCGAACCGTCGCCGGGGAGGCCGAGGTCCTCACCGTGGGCGTCCGGCCTGAGGCGCGAGGCGCCGGCGCCGGTCGCCGGCTTGTCCAGGCGGCCCTCGAGGCCGCACGCGCAGACGGCGCGGAGCGGGTCTTCCTCGAGGTCGCCGAAGACAATCTCGCCGCCCTGCGGCTCTACGACGGCTTTGGCTTCGTGGAGGTCGGCCGGCGGAGGCGTTACTATCCCCGCCCGGACGGCGGGACGGCTGACGCTCTTGTTCTGCGGCGAGCGCTTAACACGGAGCCCTGAAGACCCTATCCTCTGGAAGAGGAGACCTCCGCTTGGACCGTATCGAGAACCTCTGCATCGCCAAGGGCATGCGCATGACCGACCAGCGCCGGGTTATCGCCCGGGTGCTTTCGGATTCCCAGGACCATCCCGACGTGGAGGAACTGCACCGCAGGGCCCACGCCGTGGACCCTCGTATCTCCATCGCGACCGTCTATCGCACGGTGCGGCTGTTCGAGGATTCGGGGATCATTTCCCGGCATGACTTCCGGGACGGACGCTCCCGCTACGAAGAGGCGCCCGAGACCCATCACGACCACCTGATCGACATGACCACCGGAAAGGTGATCGAGTTTGTCGACGCGGAGATCGAGGCCCTCCAGGAAGCCATCGCCCGCCGGCTTGGCTATCGCCTCGTCGATCACCGGCTGGAGCTCTACGGCCTTCCCATCCATGAGTGACCCCTCTGCGCCGGCGCCGCGGCGGCTCTATATCCGCACCTACGGCTGCCAGATGAACGTCTACGACAGCGAGCGCATGGCCGATGTCCTGGCACCACTGGGCTACGTCATGACCGAGCGGCCGGAAGAGGCCGACCTCGTCGTCCTGAACACCTGCCACATCCGGGAGAGGGCCACCGAGAAGGTCTATTCCGAGCTGGGACAGCTGAAGGCCCTCAAGGCCGAACGGGCCGCTGCCGGGCTGGGCATGACCATCGCCGTCGCCGGCTGCGTCGCCCAGGCCGAAGGCGAGGAGATCCTCCGCCGCCAGCCGGCCGTCGACCTGGTGGTTGGACCCCAGGCCTACCACCAGCTACCTGAGCTGATCGCCCGGACCCATCGTTCCCGCGGCGACCGCCTGTCGGCGGACTTCGCCCCCGAGGCCAAGTTCGACGCCCTGGGCGCCGCCCGGACGACGTCTGGCGTCACCGCCTTCCTCACCATCCAGGAAGGCTGTGACAAGTTCTGCACCTTCTGCGTCGTACCCTACACCCGGGGGGCGGAGTGGTCGCGTCCGGCAGGCGACATCCTCGCCGAGGCTCGCTCCCTCGCCGCCCGCGGGGTGCGCGAGGTCACCCTTCTGGGCCAGAACGTCAACGCCTGGTCAGGAGAGGGCGGCCTTGGCGGCCTGGCCCGCCAGTTGGCCCGGATCGAGGGCCTGGAC
>CAIZKE010000237.1 GCA_903933475.1 uncultured Alphaproteobacteria bacterium
GCCAACCCGGCGAGGGAGTCCGCTGATGCGCCGCCGTCTTGCCCCCATCGTCGCCGCCTTGGCCTTCGCCGCCGCACTGCCGGCCGCAGCCGAGACCCTCGCCATTACCGGCGCGCGGATCCTCACCGCCGGCCCGGCCGGGACCCTGGAGCAGGGTGTGGTGGTCATCCGCGACGGCAAGATCGTCTCGGTTGGTCGGGGCGCGCCGCCCGCTGGCGCCCGGGTGATCGACGCCTCCGGCGCCGTGGTGACCCCCGGCCTCTTTGCGACGGGGAGCCTGCTGGGCGCCGTCGAGATCAGCGCCCTGGGCGACGATCTTTCGGTCGACAATCCCCAGATCGGCGCAGCCTTTGACATCCGTGAAGGCCTGGATCCCGCCTCGACCCTGATCCCTGTGGCGCGGACGGGCGGCCTCACCAGCGCCGTCGTCCTGCCCCAGCCTGCCGGCGGCGGCTGGGACTACCACGAGGACGATGGCGACGTCGCGGACGACCAACTGACCTCCGGCGGCGGTGGTGGGCCACGGCCCAACACCCTGTTTGCCGGGCAGGGTGCCGTCATCCGCCTCAACGGTGGCGAGGACATGGTCATGCGCGGCGGCGTCGGCGTGGTCGTGGCCTTCGGCAAGGCCGGGGCGCGGTCGGCCGGTGGGGCGCGGGGTGCCCAGACCGCGGCCCTGAAGGCAGTGCTCGCCGACGTCCGCGCCTATGCCGCGAACCGGGGCGCCTGGGAAAAGGGAAGCTATCGCGAGCTTGGCCTGTCCAAGGCAGACCTCGAGGCCCTGGTGCCGCTCGTCCAGGGACGCACACCCCTCATCGCCCGCGTGCACAGGGCGGCCGACATCCGTGCCGTCCTGAAGCTTGCCCGGGAGGAGAAGCTGAGGCTCATCCTCGAAGGCGCCGAGGAAGGCTGGATGACAGCTGCCGAGATCGCCCGCGCCGGCGTCCCGGTCATCATCAATCCGATCACCAACCGCCCGGAGAGCTTTGAGATCCTGGGCGCGACCCTGGAGAACGCCGCCCGGCTGCACGCCGCCGGTGTGACCCTGGCCTTTACGGGGCCGGAGGGTGCCGCCCACCGGGCCCGCGAGACCCGCTACGGCGCCGGGACAGCAGTGGCCTGGGGCCTGCCCTGGGACGCGGCCCTTGCAGCGGTGACGATCAATCCGGCGCGGATGTTCGGCGTCGGTGACCGCACCGGAAGCCTGGAGCCCGGCAAGGATGCCGACCTGGTTATCTGGTCAGGCGACCCCTTCGAACCCCTCTCGACGCCGAAGGCGGTCTACATCCGCGGCGAGGCCCAGTCCCTGACCACCCGCCAGACGGAGCTCAGGGACCGCTACCTGGATCTCGGAAGGCCCCTGCCGCCCGCCTACAAGCACCGCTAGGGGCCGTCCGACCGGCGCGTCAGTCCACCAGAGCCTCGAAGGCGTCGACCTGGCGCTCGAGTTGGCGCACGCCCGCCGCCCAGAAGTCAGGGTCGCGGGGATCGAGGCCAAAGCGCGCCAGGGCTTCGGCGCAGGTGCGGGTGCCGCCGGACGCCAGCAGGTCCTCGTAGAGGGGCACGAAGGCCACGGGGTCCTCACGGCGCCTTTCCATCAGGGCCCGGACCAGCAGGTCGCCGAAGGCGTAGGCGTAGACATAGAAGGGCGCGTGCACGAAGTGGCTGATATAGCCCCAGTAGTGCTCGTAGCCGGCGTTGAGCCGCACCGCCGGGCCCAGGCTTTCGCCCATCACCGCCAGCCAGAGCCTGCCGATCGCCTCGGGAGACAGCTCGCCATCGCGACGAGCGGCGTGGAACCGGGTCTCGAACCGGTGGAAGGCCATCTGCCGGACGACCGTGTTCAGGCCGTCCTCGATCTGCCCGGCCAGCAGGCCCCGCCTTTCCGCCGGCCCTGCCTCTGCCAGGAGGCGCTCGAAGACCAGCCCCTCGCCAAAAATGGAGGCGGTCTCCGCCAGGGTCAGGGGCGTATCGGCCAGCAGGGTGCCCAGCGGGGCGCAGAGGCGCTGGTGGACCGCGTGGCCCAGCTCGTGGGCCAGGGTCAGGACATCCCGGCGCTCGCCCATGTAGTTCAGGAAAACATACGGATGGTGCGGCGCGATCACCGGGTGGGAATAGGCTCCCGACT
Source organism: uncultured Alphaproteobacteria bacterium (assembly GCA_903933475.1). Taxonomy (GTDB): domain Bacteria; phylum Pseudomonadota; class Alphaproteobacteria; order Caulobacterales; family Caulobacteraceae; genus Phenylobacterium. The sequence continues at coordinate 2,129 of CAIZKE010000237.1, forward strand.
GCTTGCCCGACCGGGGCCGGGCGTCGATCCAGGGCTGTTCAAAGAGGTCGCGGGCGCCGTCCGCGAACCGGGGCGCCAGGTCCCGGAAGCTGGCCTCGACGATCTCGCGCGCCTCGGGCCAGGTCCAGGTCCGCGGCGCACCGGTGTCCAAAGGCGCATTGCGGTCCCAGTGATCCAGGGCGGTCCGCCCCATGACCTTCGCCTTCAGGTGGTAGTAGCGATGGCTGACCCGCGCATAGCCTGACGAAACTGCGGTCTCGAGGGCGTGGACGGCCTCGGGGTCGACCTCATTGCCAAGGTGGCGTCCCGCCGCCGGATCCGGATACCGTCGCCAGCGATCCTCGACCTGCTTCTCGAAAGCCAGGGTGTTGAGGGCCAGGGCCAGGGTCGGTCCCGACTCGGCGAGGGCGGAGGACAGGCCCGAGGCCACCCTCCGGCGTTCTTCCGGGTTCGGGTCGGAAAGGGCGTTCAGCGCCTCCGGCAGGGACAGCCGGCGGCGACCCGCCCTCACCTTCATCCGGGCGAGGGTCTCATCATAGAGCCGGGTCCAGTTGGCCACCGCCGGGCCCCGGTCGACCAGAATCCGCTCCAGGTCCGCCGAGAGTTCGTGTGGCCGGAAGGCCCGCACCCGGCGCAGCCAGGGGCGCCAGCGCGCAGCGTCGGGAAAGGCCGCCAGGGCGGCCTCGATCTCGGCGTCCTCCAGCGGGTTGATCTCGAGGGTGAAGAAGAGGCTCTCGGCACCGATCGCAGCCGACCGGGTCCGGATGTCCGCCTCGAAGCGCGCCCAGTCGGGATCGTCCCGGGCCGTGGACGCCGCCAGTCCGGCGAAGGCCCCGACGCGCCAGAGCGCATTGGAGGCCGACTCATAGAGCCGGACTCCCTGGTCCAGGAGCCCGCCCAGGGCGGCCGGGTCGGACCGCGAGCCCACCAGTCGCCCCTCCAGGGTGAGCAGTTGGGCGTTGGTGGTGGCAGCGGCGTCAAGATCGGCGTCGATGCAGGGGTCTTCCCGGCCCGCGTAGAGGTCATCAAGACGCCAGACGGGAAGGGTGTCGGGGGAAACATGAGCGGTCATGTCCCGAACCTAACCCACGGCTCCCCGCCGTTGCCAGCCCTTGGCTGAGGGGGAATCGGCACCTTCGACTTGACGGGATGGCAGGTGAGGGGCGATTTTAGACATCGGCTGGGGATCGCCGCTGACCTGACCGGAGTAGATACCAGAAAATGATGTTCCGAGCCGCAGTCCTTGCCATGGCCGCCATGGCCGCCGCGCCCGCCGTCTCCGCAGCCGCGCCTGCAGCGCAGGCGGATCCCGCCCGCGCCTCAACCCCCTGCTTTCGCCTGAGCGACCTTGGCGGACACAAGATCGCCTCGTCGGACACCCTCTACTATTCGGTACGCCGGAAGGAGGTCTACAAGTTCACCTTCAGCGGGTCGTGCCTCGCTGGCGTGACCACTTCGGACCCCCTGATTCTGGAGCCCCTCGGTGCCTCCAGTCAGATCTGCAAGCCCATGGACCTGAACCTCGGTGTGGGCGGGCCCATATCAAGGCGCTGCATCATCAAGTCGATCGAGCGGCTGACCCCCGAGCAGGCCGAAGCCCTGCCCAAGAAGCTGAAGCCCTAGAGCCTGTTCCTTTCAGCCGGAACGTCTGAAAGGGCAAAACAGGCTCTAATTTCAGTATGTTAGATCATGTTTCGATCCGATAACCGGTTCCCACTTATCGGAACATGATCTAGTTCCTGTTCCGCGGGCCTCAGCGGCCCTGAGGCAGGGGCTCAAGCCCCAGGCAGACCGAGACGCAGCGCCGCGCCAGCTCCTCGCTGGCGTCGACCATGGGCACGCGGACATCCGCCGGTTGGAGCACGAGGGGCGCTTCCGTGCAGCCGGCGATGACCGCCTCTGCACCTTCGGCGACCAGGGCCTCAGCGAGGGCGGCCATGCCCTCCCGGACCTCGGGTCCCAGGTCGCCGCCCTTGATCCGCGCCAACAGGTCCATGAAGCGGGCCTGGTCGTCCCGGGAAAGGGTAACCAGCCCCATGCCCTGGGCGGCGATGTACTCGTGGTAGAGCCGGAGGGCGTCGCGGGTTCCCAGCACGCCCGCCCTGCGGGCACCCGTGTCGCGGGCCACCCGGCAGGCCGTCTCGATCATGTCCACCAGGGGAAGGCCCGAGGCCCGGCTGATCAGGTCTGCGTGGACGTGGGCGGTGTTGCAGGCGATGGCCAGGACCTGGGCGCCAGCGCCCTGGAGACCGCCGGCCATCTCCGCCAGGACCGGCCCGGGCTGGGCGAAGGGATCGTTTCGGTCGGGCACCTGGGGATTGATGTCCACGATGACCCGGATGTGGTCCTGGTCCTTGTTCGCAGGCGTCAGGGCCTGGAGCTTGCCCAGGAAGTCCAGGGTTGCGGCCGGCCCCATGCCGCCAAGGACGCCGAGAACCTGGCTCATTCGAGATGTCCTTCCAGAACGGATGCATAGCCCGCCAGACCCTGCGCACCGCCGGTGTGCAGGAAGACCACGGTCTCGCCAGCCCAACGACCCTTGCGGGCATAGTCGATGAGCCCCTTCACGGCCTTGCCGGTATAGACCGGGTCCAGCAGCAGGCCCTCGGTGCGGGCCGCGAGGCGCAGGGCCTCGAAGACCCCCTCGTCGGCAATGCCGTAGCCGGCGCCAACATAGTCACAGTCCGCGACGGTCATTTCCCGATGCACCCGGTCCGCTGAGCCCAGCAGGGCGGCGGTCTCGACGGCCAGGGCGTGGACGTTGGCCTCCTGGCGTTCCCTGGGCGCGCGAACGCCGAAGCCGTGGACGGGGATGTCCGCACCGATCGTGGCAAGGCCGGCGACGAGGCCGGCGTGGGTACCCGCACTGCCGGTGGCGGTGACGATCCGGTCGATCTTCAGGCCCTGGGCGTCGGCCTGGACCAGGAGTTCGCGGGCGCAGTCGGCATAGCCCAGGGCCCCGACCGCATTCGAGCCGCCGCCGGGGATGACATACGGTCGACCGCCGCGGGCCCGGACCTCGTCCGCCACCTCTGCCAGGGCCGCGTTCATGTCGCTCCCGGCCGGGACCCGGCGCAGTCGCCCGCCCAGCAGCCGGTCGAGAAGGACGTTGCCCGACAGGTTGTAGTCCTCGGCCTCCGTCGCTACCCGGGTCTCAAGGATGATTTCGCAGGCGAGCCCGAACCGTGCCGCAGCGGCGGCGGCCTGCCGGACGTGGTTGGACTGGACAGCGCCCTGGGTCACCAGGGTGTCGGCCCCGGCCTCCAGGGCCTCGCCGACCAGGAACTCGAGCTTGCGGGTCTTGTTGCCACCGCCGGCCAGGCCGGTGCAGTCGTCGCGCTTGACCCACAGTGTCGGGCCGCCGAGCGCAGCGGACAGGCGCGGCATGGGCTCCAGCGGAGTCGGCAGGAGGGCGAAGCGGGCGCGGGGGAAGCGGGCCAGGTGCATGGACGGTCTCCGTGTGTCGCCCCATACACTGCCCACCGTCGCGACGCACCCTGAAGACGTCCTTTCCAGGGCGGATATTCCCCCGGCGTCCCGGCGGCCCTAGATAGGGTCCATGTCTCTCCCGGCACCCCTCAGGATTCGCGACCTCTCCAAAACGGTGCCCGGCGGCCGGGTCCTGTTCGAGGGGCTGGACATTGACCTCTCCGCCGGCGAGGTGGTGGCGATCACCGGGGAGTCCGGTGCCGGCAAGTCCTCCCTCCTGAACCTGGTCGC
>CAIZKE010000238.1 GCA_903933475.1 uncultured Alphaproteobacteria bacterium
CGGTTGGCAATGAGGATTTTCCTGAACATCAAGCGCCCCTTGAACAGTCCCAGCGGACCCGCGCATCGAGTACTTCCACCCGGGGCGTCCGGCCACTAGATTACGGGCATGAACACGCCCGCAACCCCTCCGTCTCGATTTGACCTCACGACACCCGACGCTACGGAACGCAAGCGCCTTGAGTCCAGCCTCACGAGAGAGGAGGCCGAGGTCCTTCTTCGACACGGCACCGAGGCACCGTTCTGCGGAGGCCTTCTAAACAACAAGGCCGATGGGGTCTATTGCTGCCGGCTCTGCGCCCTGCCCCTGTTCCGGGCCGGGACCAAGTTCGAGAGTGGCACAGGCTGGCCCAGCTTCTGGGAACCCATCCATCCCGCACACGTCATCGAGGTGCGCGACACCAGCTACGGCATGCTCCGGATCGAGACCCGCTGCGCCCGCTGCGACAGCCACCAGGGGCATGTCTTCCCGGATGGGCCACCGCCAACCCGGCTCCGGTACTGCATCAACTCGGTATCGCTCGAGTTCACGCCGGCCGAGGCCTCTCTCCGGGACCCTCTGGGCCGGGGCGACGACATGGAGGCCCTGGCGGACTGATCCGTCAGAGGGGAATGTTGTCGTGCTTCTTCCAGGGATTGGTCAGAACCTTGCCCCTCAGGTTGCGCAGGGCCCGGGCGATGCGTCGGCGGGTCGAATGTGGCGAGATGACATCGTCGATGTAACCGCGGGAAGCCGCCACGAAGGGATTGGCGAAGCGGGCCTTGTACTCGGCCTCGCGCTCGACGAGCTCTTCCTGGGTCTGGTTGCGGAAGATGATTTCCACCGCGCCCTTTGACCCCATCACCGCAATCTCGGCTGACGGCCAGGCGTAGTTGACGTCACCACGGATGTGCTTGGAGCTCATCACGTCGTAGGCCCCGCCATAGGCCTTGCGGGTGATGAGCGTGACCTTGGGCACGGTGGCCTCGGCATAGGCGAAAAGCAATTTGGCCCCATGGCGGATCAGGCCGCCCTGCTCCTGCTTGGTGCCGGGCATGAAGCCGGGCACGTCGACCAGGGTGACCAAGGGAATGTCAAAGGCGTCGCAGAAGCGCACGAAACGCGCCGCCTTGCGGGAGGAGTCGATGTCGAGCACGCCGGCCAGCACCTGGGGCTGGTTGGCCACCACGCCAACGGTCGCACCCTCGATCCGGGCAAACCCGCAGATGATGTTCTTGGCGTAGTCCGGCGAGATCTCGAAGAAATCCGCCTCATCCACCACCTTCAGGATCAGTTCCTTCATGTCGTAGGGCTTGTTCGGATTGGCCGGGATGAGGGTGTCGAGGGAAGGCTCGTTCCGTTCGGGGCTGTCGTGGCACTCCCGGGCCGGCGGCTTCTCCCGGTTGGAAAGAGGCAGGAAGTCCACCAGGCGGCGGACCTGGGTCAGGGCCTCGAGATCGTTCTCGAAGGCCCCGTCCGCTACCCCGGACTTCAGGGCATGGACGCGATATCCACCGAGCTCCTCGTGAGTGACCTCCTCATGGGTCACCGTACGGACGACGTCCGGACCGGTGACGTACATGTAGCTGGTGTCCTTCACCATGAAGATGAAGTCGGTGATGGCCGGCGAATAGACGTCGCCGCCCGCGCAGGGGCCCATGATGACACTGATCTGCGGAATCACCCCCGAGGCCAGGGTGTTCTGCAGGAAGATGTCGGCATAGCCGGCGAGGCCGTCGACACCCTCCTGGATACGGGCGCCGCCTGCGTCGAAGAGGCCGATGATCGGCGCGCCGACCTTCAGGGCCTGTTCCTGGACCTTGACGATCTTGCGGGCGTGGGCGTTGGACAGGGAACCGCCGAAGACCGTGAAATCCTTGGAGAAGACGAAGACCAACCGACCGTTGATGGTTCCCCAACCGGTGACGACCCCGTCACCGGAGATCTTCTGCTCGGCCATACCGAAATCGACGGCGCGGTGTTCGACGAACATGTCGAACTCCTCGAAGGAGCCCTCGTCGAGGAGCAGGTCCAGGCGCTCCCGCGCCGTCAGCTTGCCCTTGGCGTGCTGGGCGTCGATCCGCCGACCGCCACCACCGGCCCGCGCTTCCGAGCGCCGCCGCTCGAGTTCCTCAAGGATTTCCTTCACTGCAGAACCCCGTGACGCATTGACGACAGGGGCAAAGCCCTAGTCGCAGCCGAGCCAGGGCGCAAGGTCACGCCGGGGAAACCGGAAGGGCGCCAAGACCCCGAAACCAGGCCTCCAGCATGCGGGCCTCGGCCTGCAGCCGGGCGGTCCGCTGGGCGGCCTCCTCGTCGATACCCCACTGCTCCTCCTGCCAGGCCTCGTCGAGCCGGGAGAGGGCATAGGCCTCCTCCCCCCCGAACCAGCCTCGCCACAGACCCAGGGTCAGGACCGCAGAGCCGAACAGGGGTGCACCAAAGGCCAGTCCCGACAGGGTGAAGTCATCCGCAGACAGGGCCTGTTGCCTGACCGCTTCCAGGGCGTGGACAGGCTGGTCCCTGTGAAGGATCCCCCCGGACGACACAAGGGCGACACCCAACTCGTCGCGGGCGCGCACCAGAACAGGTCCCCAGGCGGCGGCCTGCCGGGCGCACAGCCCCGCAGGACTCTCCGCTGGATAGCAGAGCAGGTCGTTCCCGGCGTACTGAACGATCTGGTCGGCGACCGACTCCCGGGCGGCAGGTATGGCCTCCAGCGCCGTAAAGACCAGGCGGGTCGCATGCATGGCGGCAAGATCCACATGCTGGGCCTGCGCCTCCCACTCGGCGGCGGCCAGCTCGGCCAGGTCCCGCGTCGGCGTCCTCAGCGCTGCGCCCCGAGAGGAACGGGGCGGACGCCCATCGAGCAGCACCTGCCATCCGTCCGCAGTCTCCGCCACCGTCACGGTCTCGTAGAAGCGGCGGGGCTTCTCGCCCGGCTCGATGAAGCCTTTCTGCGCCATGTGCAGGTCTCCAAGGTCATGGGCTGAATGACCCTGCGCGCCAGAGCGCGCAAGGCCCGCAGGGGTCAGTTCCCCCGCCGTGCGCCCCGGCCCGCTCGCCGGAAGGGCTCGGGGTCCGCCTCGGAGGCGTCAAACCCGAAGCGGGTGAAGCCGGCCTTCATCTCGGGACTGATGGGCGCCTCGACGACCAGGAGCCCGCCGGACGGATGCGGCAGACTTAGCCGACGAGCGAGCAGCTGAAGGCCCAGCCCCCCGGAGAGGGCAACGGACTCCGGCGTATTGTACTTGGGATCGCCAAGGATCGGATGCCCCATGGCCAGCATATGGACCCGCAGCTGGTGGGTCCGGCCCGTATGGGGCCTCAGCGCCATCCAGGACACACGGTCCCCGGCCCTCGAGATCAGGGTGAACTCCGTCTCGGCGGGCTCGGCCCGGGGGTCCTTGGGTTCAGCGGGCACCACCAGTTCGCGGTCGCCGACGCCCTTCTTCACCAGGGGAAGGCTGAGTATGCCATCCTGCGGTCTGGGATGGCCGAGGACCAGGGCCCAGTAGGTCTTCTCCGCCCGGCGCCGGGCGAAGGAGCCGGCGAGGCGGGCCGCGGCGGCGGGCGTCTTGCCGGCCAGGAGGACGCCGGAGGTGTCGCGGTCCAGGCGATGCACCAGGCGGGGACGGGTGAGCCCCTCCCCCCAGGCGGACAGGAGCCGGTCGACGTGATTGCGGGTCTTGGTTCCACCCTGGACGGCGAGGCCTGCGGGCTTGTTGAGGGCCAGGACATCGTCGTCCTCGTGCAGGACCAGGCTACGGGCATAGGCAGCGTCCCGGGACGGAAGGGCCGGTCGGGGCGCATCGGCGGCGGGTGCATCCGGGAGGGGCGGCACGCGGACCTCGTCTCCGGCTTCGAGGCGGGTCTCTGGCCGCACCCTGGCACCGCCGACCCGGATCTGGCCCGAGCGTGTCAGCTTCTGGATCTGGACCTGCGTCAGATGCGGCCAACGCCGACGGAACCAGCGGTCCAGCCGGACACTGCCCTCCCCCGGATCCACGGTCAGGGTGCGGACCTCCCTCATGCGAGAACCCTGCGCATGACAAGGAGGCCCAGGAAGACCGCGCTGGTCGCCAGCACCACGGAGAGGCCCGCATAAAGGGCCGCCGGACCCAAGGCCCGCCGCTCGACCATCATCAGGGTCTCCAGGGAGAAGGCGGAGAAGGTCGTGAACCCGCCGAGAAGGCCTACGCCAAGGAACAAGCGTATGCGTTCGCCATCTGCGCCGCCTCGCAAGGACAGCCACCCTGCGAGCAGCCCCACCGCCAAGCCGCCGGCGATGTTTGCGATGAAGGTCGGCCAGGGCCAGGTGCCGAGGACGCCCCTGCCAAAAGCGATGGACAGGAGGTAGCGCAGGACGGCGCCTGCCCCGCCGCCCGCCGCGACAAGCAGCAGGTTGCCAGTCATGGATGCCGCTCCGCGGACGCATCCCGACCTGTCTCAGGAACCTGGAGACCCAGCCCTGAGAGGAGCCCGGCGAAATCTTCGGGAAGGGGCGCGCGAAGGGTCATGTATCCGCCCTCCGGGTGCGGAAAGGTCAGGGTCGCGGCATGAAGCATCAGCCTCGGCGCAGGCAGACCCCCCAAAACCAGTGCGCCTCCATACCACGCATCGCCGGCGATCGGGCGCTGGATCGACGCCAGGTGAATCCGGATCTGGTGCATGCGGCCAGTCAATGGCGAAACCTCAAGCAGGGCCGCCCCCTCCGTGGTCGCAAGGGTCCGGTACCGGGTCTCCGCAGTCTCGGCATCGGCATGGTCCGCGGCACAGACCTGCATGCGGGCCTCGCGGCCAGTCTCCACGCGCCGAAGAGCGTCCGTGATCCGTCCCGACGGCGGGACTGGCACCCCCGGCGCCCCAGGCGCGACGAGGGCCAGGTAGGTCTTGGTGATCTTCCGGGCCATCATGGCCTTGCCCAGGAAGCTCGCCGCCGGCTGGGTGCGAGCCGCAAGGATGACCCCGGAGGTGTCCCGGTCGAGCCGGTGGATCAACCGGGGCCGCGCCTTGCCGGGCTTGGCGAAGGCCCAGAGCATCTCGTCCAGGGTGATCACCTGCCCCCGCCCGCCCTGGCTGGACAGGCCGGCCGGCTTGTTCAGCCCAAGGACGCTGGCGTCCTCATGGAAGACCATGGCGCGGACAAGGGCGACCTCGTCGGCGCTAAGGGGAACGGGTTTGAGCGGCTTCACAAAGCCATTTAGCTGAGACGTGCCCCGTTCGTCACCCTTGCGCCGAACGGCCTTGCCTCAGCCCCACGGTTCCAGAGTGATCTCGAACCGGTCGAGCACCTCCTGGATCCGCTCTTGGACCGCAACCCTTCCCTCCTTCCAATCCTCGCGTGTGAGACCCAGAAAGTGGACGCCGATCCGGTCGCCATCCTTGACGACGTTAGAACGCCGGAACCCCTCCTCTCTGAAGAGGAACTTGGCGTGCATACGAACCACCGCCGGATTGGACTCCAGAACCTCGCAATTCAGCTTCTCCAGATCCAACTCGCCGAAGACAAACTCCAGCAGGTGAAACTCGAGGGCGGCGCCCAGACCGCCGCGCGCCTCGGGAGCCAGATAGAAGGCCCAGTCTGCCGTGCGGTGGAGACGATCTATCGCGGTCACGCTGACAAGTCCCAGGACCTCGCCCTCTGGCGACAGCGCGACAAAGACAAGCCTCCGGTCGTCTCCGGAGAGGCCTGCCATCCAGCGCGCATGCTCCTCCTGGGAGATGACGTGATCGGTATACATGGCGCCGCGAATGGCCGGATGATTGCGCAGGAGGCGCAAGGCTTCCTGCTGTTCCGTGGTGCATCGGCCAATCAGCCGAAGGACAATCGGCCGAGAGACAGTTGGATGGGGGCCCTGCAAACTCATCGACGCCCTTCCGGCTCTCGTCCCCGCATCGCCGCCCAGCGCTCCAGTCGCTCGCGGACGCGCACCTCGGAACCCTCGCCCCGGGGCTCGTAGAAGGCGCGGCGCGTCATGCCATCCGGGAAATAGTTCTGCCCGGAAAAGCCGCCCTCGGCGTCGTGGTCGTAGACATAGCCCTCCCCGTAGCCGAGCGACTTCATCAGCTGGGTCGGGGCGTTCAGGATGTGGGCCGGTGGCGGCAGGGAGCCGGTCTCCCGCGCCGCCTTCCTGGCCCTGGAGAACGCCGTATAGACGGCGTTCGACTTGGGTGCGCAGGCCAGGTGCACGGTCAGTTGGGCCAGGGCGAGCTCGCCCTCGGGCGATCCCAGGTGCTCGAAGGCCTCGCGGGCGGCGTTGGCCAGGACCAGCGACATGGGGTCAGCCGAGCCGATATCCTCCATGGCCGCCCGAACCAGCCGCCGGGCGATGAACAGGGGTTCTTCCCCCCCCTCACGCATGCGGGCCAGCCAGTAGAGGGCGGCGTCCGGATCCGACCCGCGGATCGACTTGTGAAGGGCGGAGATGAGGTTGTAGTGCCCCTCCCGGTCCTTGTCGTAGGCCGGGCTGCGCTTCTGCAGGATTTTCCCCAAAGCTGCGGGGTCGAGGGGCGTCGGGGACGCCAGGCCGAAGAGGGTCTCGGCCAGAGTCAGGAGGTAGCGGCCGTCCCCGTCCGCCAAGGCGACCAGGGCCGAGCGCGCCTCGGCGGTCAGGGGCAGGCCCCGGCCCTCCGCCGCCTCCGCACGCTCCAGGAGGGCGGACTGGGCCGCCTCGTCCAGCCGCCGCAATACGAAGACCTGGCATCGGGACAGGAGGGCCCCGTTCAGTTCGAAGGACGGGTTCTCGGTGGTGGCAGCGACCAGGGTGACCACCCCCTCCTCCACCCAGGGCAGAAAGCCGTCCTGCTGGGCGCGATTGAAACGGTGGATTTCATCCACAAACAGGAGGGTGGCCTGTCCCGCATGGCGCCGGACCCGGGCCTGCTCGAAGGCCTTCTTGAGGTCCGCCACCCCGGAAAAGACGGCGGAGATCTGCTGGAATTCGTAGCCCGCCGCCTGGGCGAGAAGCCGGGCGATGGTCGTCTTGCCCACTCCGGGCGGGCCCCAAAGGATCATGGAGGACAGCCGGTGCGCGGCGGCCATGCGCCCAATGGGACCCTCTGCGGACAGGAGGTGGTCCTGGCCAGCCACCTCGCCAAGCGACCGCGGCCGCAGACGCTCGGCCAGCGGTGCCGGATTGGGCGGGGTCAGGCCCGCAGCTTCGAACAGGTCGGCCATCGGCGAAGACTAGAGCCTGTTCCCTTCAGACGGAACGTCTGAAGGGGCAAAACAGGCTCCAGGCCCATAAAGTTAGATCCTGTTTCGATCCGATAACCGGTTCCCACTTATCGGAACAGGATCTAGCGGCTTCCCGCGCGCCGGTCAGGTCCGGAAATTGCCGGTGATCTCGCGCTCGCCGCGCAGGATGGTCACCGTCCAGTTCCCCGAGGGACTCGACAGGGCACCCCGGAGGTCGGCGACCGTCCCGATCTCGCGACCATTGACCCGGCGGATCACGTCTCCCGGACGCAGGCCTGCATTCATCGCAAAGCCCCGGGAGATGTTGATCACCAGGACGCCCCGGGACGAAAAGGCGTCGACGCCCAGTTCCTCTGCAACAGCCGGAGAGACGTTCACCACGGTTGCGCCCTGGAAGGGATTGCGGCCGTCCACAAGCCACTCGTCCCGTGCAGGCTTGGCCGGCGGGGGTTCCGGACGGAGGCTGGCCTTGATAACCTGTTCATTCCGACGGACGGAGAGGGCGAGGCTTTCCCCGGGTCGCGCAGCCCCGACGGCGAAGGACACGGCGGCGGGATCGGCCACTGGACGACCGTTCACCGACAGGATGATGTCGCCGGACTTCAGGCCGGCCCGATCGGCGGGACCCCCTGGCCAGATGTCGGCCACCAGGGCGCCTTGGGGAGAGGGCAGGCCCACACTGCGCGCGATCTCCGGGGTGACGGGCTGAGTCCGCGCGCCCAGCCAGGACCGCACCAGGACCTGACCTCCACCGGCCGCGGCCTCGACCACCCGCCGGACCATCGCTGCAGGTATGGCGAATCCAACGCCTGCCGACCCGCCTGAACGCGATACGATGAAGCTGTTCACGCCGATGAGATCGCCATCCATGTCCACAAGGGCGCCCCCGGAGTTGCCTGGATTGATGGCGGCGTCGGTCTGGATGTAGGTCATCGGCGTCCCACCCTGTGGGTCGGCCGCCCGGTTGAGTGCGGAGATGATGCCATTGGTGACGGTCTGGCCCACGCCAAAGGGATCGCCAATGGCCAATACCAGGTCGCCGACCTGGGCGTCTTCCGAGTCGTCGATCGGCATGACCGGCAGGCGCTCGGTACCGGCGTCGATCTTCAGCACAGCGAGATCACCCCTGGCATCCACAAGGAGTACGCGGGCAGGAAATTCCCGGCGGTCCGACAGGGCGACTGTGATCTCCCGGCCGCCCTCGATCACGTGGTTGTTGGTGATGATGATCCCGTCAGACCGGACGATGACCCCGGAGCCGAGCGACCCCTCGACCCGACTTGGAGGCACACCCATTCCAAACATCTGCCAGAAGGGGTCGACCTGTTGGCGTACGACGCGCTTGGCCGAGATGTTCACCACCGCCGGCGCCGCCCTGCGGACCACCGGGGCGAAGGAGGCCTTCATGGTCAGAGGGTCGGAGGGCACCGCCCGGGTCGGCTGGGCGAGGGGCGGAGGTTGGGCTTCGGTCCGCCCGGCGGGGCCAGAACAGGCCGCCAGGAGAACGAAGGCAGGGACCAGGGCTCTGTTCAGGTGCATGGGACTTCCTGTGAGGTTCGGTTCCTGATCCGTCAGGTTTCGGGCGCAATCATGGCACACCTCATCCAGCGGGCGTCTTCACTCCCCGGCGACGGCGGCTGGACCGGCGACGGGCGCGACCGGCAGGGGTCGGCCAACCCGCCAGGCCAAGAAAAAGGCCGCCACCATCAGCGCCGAAGCGATCAGGATCGGCACGCCCGGCCAGGCCGAGAGGGACTCGTGCTTCAGGGCATAGGCAAAGCTCCCGCCGAACACGAAGGGGCCGATGATGGTGGCAATGCCGGACAGGCTCTGGTTGGCGCCCTGAAGCTGCCCCTGCGCCTCCGGGCCGACACGCCGGGTCGTGAGGCCCTGCAGGCCAGGGCTCAGGAGATTGCTCAGGGCGAAGATGGGCGCCGCCGCAAGATAGGTCAGACCCGTCGGCGCAAGGCCGTAGCAAAGGAAGCCGGCTGCGGCCCCCGCACATCCGATGAGGAGCGCGCCCCGCTCGCCCAGCCTTCGGACCACCGGCCCGACCACAAGGGTCTGCATGAATATCCCCAGGGCTCCGGTCAGGAACATGGTCAGGCTGATGGTCTGGAGGTCCCAATTGTAGCGATAGCCGGTGTAGAGGACGAAGACCGCCGGCAGGACATTGTGCGCAATCTGGAACAGGAAGCCGACGGTCGCCAGACCCGCCAGCTGACCATGTTCAAGCAGGAACTTCAGGGAACCGACCGGATTGGCGCGGCGCCAGTCGAACCGGGCGCTGCGGCGTTCCGGAGGCAGCGATTCCGGCAGGACGAACAGGCCGTAAAGGAAGTTGAGGAAGGCCAGGGCACCGGCAACTGCAAAGGGCAGCCGGATGGCAAAGTCCCCGACGAGGGACTGCATGTAGGGACCCGCCAGCAGACCTCCGAGAACAGGCCCGATCAGGAAGCCGAACCCGAAGGAAGCCCCCATGAATCCGAAATAGCGCGCCCGCTGGTCGACCGGCGTGACGTCCGCCACATAGGCGTTGGCGGTGGAGAAGCTGGCCGCTGTCATGCCGTTCACGATCCGCGCGACGAACAGCCACATCAGGCTGGGGGCGAAGACCAGGAACAGGAAGTCGAAGGCCAGGCCCAGGAAGGAGATCAGGAGGACTGGCCGGCGGCCGATCCGGTCTGAAAGCACGCCCAGTATGGGTCCAAAGAAGAACTGCATCACGCCCCAGACGGCGCCGAACAGCATGTTCCACTCTGCAGCGGCGGCCGTGTCGCCCCCGGCGAATTCCTTGATCAACCCAGGCAGGATAGGGATGGTAATGCCAAAGGACACCGCATTCAGCAGGGCCGAAGCGAAGATAAA
>CAIZKE010000239.1 GCA_903933475.1 uncultured Alphaproteobacteria bacterium
GCCATGGCGTCGGTCTCCCGGGGGGCGGGCGCCCTGCGGTCGATGACCAGGAGGACCAGGCCGCCGAGGATCAGGGACACGCAGATCAGCCTCGGGCTCAGGAAGAGCACGTCCTTGATGACGTCATGCAGCAGGGCGCCGACCAGGGCGCCTGGCAGGAAGGCCACAAGGACCGAAAGGGCGAAGTGGCGCGAGCGCTGGGAGGTCGGCAGGGTGACCAGGACCGCCCAGAGGCGCCGGAAGTAGAGGGCGACGACGCCCAGTATGGCGCCCAGCTGGATCAGGACGATGAAGGTGTCCCAGAAGCCCGGGGGCAGGCCCAGGGCGGTCTTTGCCAGCAGCAGGTGCCCGGTGGAAGAGACCGGGATGAATTCCGTCAGCCCCTCGACCACGCCCAGGATGATGGCGGAAATCCAGTCAGGCATCGGCGGCTCCTGAGGCGGTGTCCGCCCGGCGGTCGAGCGGATAACTGCGCTCGAGGCGATAGCGTGATCCGTCCGGGCCGCGCCAGCTTGAATAGAGGCCGAACCGGTCGACCCTCAGGCCGGGGACCCTCAGGGACTCGGCGAAGGTCAGCCAACGGGCCACAGCCTGCGGCGGAAGCCGGTTCAGGTAGGCCAGGGTGACGTGGGGGGTGTAGGCGCGGGCTTCCGCGGGCAGGCCCGCCCGCTGCGCAGCGATCTCGCAGGCCTGCGCCAGCTTCAAGAGCGGCCCGGTGGGCGTCACACGGGCCCAGACCGCATGGATATCCCGCCCCTCTCCAAAGGCACCGGCGCCGGCGAGATCAAGGAACAGGGACGCCCCGCCGATCTGCCCGAGCTGGGAGGCAAGCTCGTCGGCCAGGTCCTCGGGCAGGTCGCCGGCGAACTTCAGGGTGACATGCAGGGCCTCCCGGGGCCGCCAGTCCGCTCCGTCCAGGCCCTGCTGGAAGGTTTCGAGCGCATCGGCGGCCTCGTCGGGCAGGGCCAGGGCGGCAAAGAGGCGGATCATGGGCGGGACCCTACCGCCAGCGCGCGCCGTGCGCACCCTTGCGACTGGCTAGGTGTTTCGCCTGCGCCCGATTAGGATAACAATCCCCAATCGCAGCGCGGGCCGCCGATCCTTCGGCGTGACCTCCCCCGCCTGCAGCCAGGAGTTCGAGATGCTGTCCCTTCAGTTTCGGGCCCGCCGGCTCCTGAGCGCCATTCTGGCCAGCGCCCTGGGGGCGATACTCGCCGCCGTGCTGGGCGTGAGCGCCGGCGCCGCCCAGTCACCTCCTGACCGCACCGGACCGGCGGTCTCGAAAAGCGCCGGGGACACCCGGTTCAACGTCGCCGACCGGGTCGCCCTGACCCACCTGATCCATGGCTATGCCATCGAAGTGGACCGGTTCAACATCGACGGCTGGTTCAAGCTCTTCACAGATGACGCCGTATTCTCGGTAGGCCTGCCCGGGATGACACCCGTGGAGCAGACGGGCGAGGCCTTCCGCAGTTTCTGGCGCACGCGCTTTGGCGAATTCGAACGCAGCGGAAATCGACGCAAACACCTGATCTCCAACATCCTGTTCGTCGAACAGACGGATTCCACGGCCCACGCCGTCATCAGCGGGCTGATCACCAACGCCAAGGATGGAAAGACATTCACGGTCGTCTCGGGGGTCGACTACGAAGGCTGGTTCGTGAAACAGGGTGGCGTTTGGCGAATCAAGCGCTGGAACGACCGGCCCGACGTTAACTTCCAGTCAGGCCAATAGGCGCGCCTAGATCGCCGATCCGGGGGGCATGTACGGCCCCTTGGGGGGCTCCAACGCCGAGCCGCGGAGGCCCAGGGCGGCGAACAGGCGGATCATTTTGCCAAGCCTACCGTCGGTGCCGGCTTGCACAAGACGGTTAAGGTCACGATATTCATGCCTGCGCCCGATCCGGGCGTTTGGGAGAGGACCTTCCTTCGATGAGCGACTTCAATCGCGGATCGGCCCGTCCGGTTATCGTGGACCGCGCCGACATGGCCGTCGACGCCGGCCTGCGCCAGTTCATGCTCGGCGTTTACAACAAGGTTGCCCTGGGCCTGGTGGTCTCTGCGGCCATGGCCTGGCTGACCGGCATGTTCCCGCCGGTCCGTGACCTGATGTTCAAGGTTGCGGCGGATGGCCGCATGATGGGCATGACCCCAGTAGGCTGGATCGTCGCCTTCGCGCCCATGGCGATCATTCTGTTCACCAGCTTCGGTCGGGGCGGACAGACGCCCCGTAGCGCCGCCATCGCCTACTGGAGCATTGTGGTCCTGATGGGCGCCTCCATGGGCGTCCTGGCCCTCGTGTACACCGGCGCGGCCCTCGCCCAGACCTTCCTGATCACCGCGGCGGCCTTCGCCGGCCTGTCCGGGTTCGGTTACGTCACCAAGCGGGACCTTTCGGGTCTGGGCAGCTTCCTGATCGTCGGCCTGATCGGCCTGGTGATCGCGTCCCTGGTGAACATGTTCCTGAACCTGCCGATGATGAGCTTCATCATCAGCATTCTGGGCGTCTTGATCTTCGCGGGCCTGATCGCCTTCGACACCCAGCGGCTCAAGCTGATGTACTACGACCTTGGCGGCGACCAGGCCTCCACGGCCGTGGCCACCAACTTTGGGGCCCTCAGCCTGTACCTGAACTTCATCAACCTCTTCCAGTTCCTGCTGAGCCTGTTCGGCGACCGCCGCTAGGCAGCTGGGATCTGACACCGGAATACTGACCCCGGCGGGCGACCGCCGGGGTTTTTCTCTGAGTCTCAGTCCACCACCCGGAAACGCCGGGAGTCGAAGAGGGTCAGGACCTGCGCCAGGTCATGCCCGCGCTTGAGGATCATGCCACCCTCCCCGATCACCGCCCAGGCCCCTTGCTTGCGGGCCAAGGAGGGTCGCTTCTCAATCCGGTAGGCGGGCGCCTCGGAGGCGCGACGGAAGACCGAGAAGACACAGGCGTCCGGCAGGGGGTCGATAGCGTAGTCCTTCCACTCCCCGGCGGCGACCATCCGGCCATAGAGGTTGAGGATGCGGGTGAACTCAGCCCGCTCGAAGAAGACGCGTCCTGGAGGACCGCCTGTGGGGAAGGGTTCCGCCGCCATGAGGGAAGGTTAGCCTCCCCGCGCCGTCCGGGGCAATCCTCGGGAACCTGGAGGATCCCGCCGCGAAATGACCTTATTTCGGACAAGCGCGCGCCAGATCCGCATCGGAATGTGCAGGCGTCGGTTGGCCGGACCTGAGCTCCGGGTATCTGAACAGCCCCCCCAGCCCCCGCCCGGAGCCGGGCCGCCGGGCCAGCCGACACCCCTCCACACATCGCAGGACGTCGCCTCAGTCCTGTCTGACGGCTCAGCCTATTTCCGGGATGGCGGGATCTTGGTCGCCGAGAGGATGCGCCCACCCTTGGGCGACTGCACGATCACCACGGTCGCAAGGCCCGGCTCGGTAGCGGCCGGTAGCCGCCAGGTCAGGGTCCGGCCTCTCCAGGAGCCGAGCCGTCTCAGCTCGCGGACGGCGTTGATGGCCACCACGGTCTGGCCGCGGTTATCGCCTCGGCGCACCTGGACGCTGCGGGGACGGGGATCATATCGCACCATCCAGACCTCGGCGCCGCCCTGGGGCGCCGCGCCGGACGCCACGCTGGCACTGTCCTCAGAGACGGTGATCCGCGGGCCCGCGGGCGCCTGGGCGGCCTTGGTGATCAGGGTCTCAAGCCGCTCGGCCTCGAGGGCCCCGGCCTCGCCCCGGCCCCCGACCACCGCCTGAGGCGTGTAGGGATCCTCGAGCTTGAAGCGGGATACGTAGGTCTTCTGGCGCACCACGAATTCCGGACGGGCAAGGGTGTCCGTCCAGCCGAGGTAGTCCCAGTAGTCGACGTTGAAGGTCAGCGGCAGGACATCGGGGCGCGCGGCGAGGGCCTCCATGGCCGCCCCGGCGCCGGTGCAGGACCCACAGCCCTGGGCGGTATAGAGTTCGATCACGACCGGCGACCGCGGCGCGGCCGAAGCCACGGCCGGCGACAGCATCAGCAGACAAGCGAACAGGGCTCCACGCATAGGCCCGCACATAATCCCAGTTGTCTGGAGCGCCCGATCAAGAAGGCGTGAAACCCACCCGCCGCGCCCCCTTTACAGAGGCGCGGCGGCCAGGATCAGCCCTGGGCGTCGCGCACCAGGTTCCGAAGAACGTAATTCAGCACGCCGCCATTGCGGAAGTACTCGAGCTCGGTCGGCGTATCGATCCGGCACCGCACCGGGAAGCGGGCGATCCGGCCGTCGCCGGCGCGATAGAGCTCCACCGTCAGCTGGCGACGGGGCGACAGGTCGGAGAGACCGCGGATGGAGACGATCTCATCGCCGGTCAGGTTCAGCTTCTGCCAGCCATCCTGGATGAACTGCAGGGGCAGGACCCCCATACCCACCAGGTTGGAGCGATGGATGCGCTCGAAGCTCTCGGCGATCACCGCACGTACGCCCAGCAGCTTGGTGCCCTTGGCCGCCCAGTCGCGGGACGAACCCGTGCCGTATTCCTTGCCGGCAAAAATCACCATCGGCCGGCCTTCCGACTGGTAGCGCATGGCGGCGTCGTAGATCGCCATGGTGTCGCCGGAGGGGAAGTGGCGGGTCACGCCGCCTTCGATCTCAGGGGTGATCTTGTTGCGGATGCGGATGTTGGCGAACGTGCCCCGCATCATCACCTCGTGGTTCCCTCGGCGGGCACCATAGGAGTTGAACTCAGTGGTCGGGACCTCATGCTCGCGCAGGTAGACCCCGGCGGGGGAGCTGGCCTTGATCGAGCCGGCCGGCGAGATGTGGTCGGTGGTGATCGAGTCGCCGAACACGCCCAGGATCCGCGCCTCGATCACGTCGGTGACCGCTTCGGGCTCCATCTTCATGTCCTGGAAGTAGGGCGGGTTCTGGACGTAGGTCGAGCCTTCGTCCCAGGCGTAGGTCTGGCCGCCGGCCACCTTGATGCCCTGCCAGTTCTTGTCGCCCTTGAAGACGTCGGCGTACCGGCTGGCGAACATCTTGCTGGTGACGTGCTTACGCTGCAGGGCGATGATCTCGGCCGTGGTGGGCCAGATATCCTTCAGATAGACCGGCTTGCCGTCCTTGCCCGTGCCCAGAGCTTCGGTGGTCAGGTCGATGTTCATCGAGCCGGCCAGGGCGTAGGCCACCACCAGCGGCGGCGAGGCCAGATAGTTGGCGCGGGTATCCGGGTTCACCCGGCCTTCGAAGTTGCGGTTGCCGGAGGTGACCGAGCAGACCAC
>CAIZKE010000240.1 GCA_903933475.1 uncultured Alphaproteobacteria bacterium
AGGTGACGAGCAGACCGAGGAGGATGACGATGTTCATCTTGAGGGATTCCGGCTGCGGGTGGGCGCGAAGGGCCCGAGTAAGCGACAGGCGAACAGAACATGCGCCGTGGGTTCAGGCAAGCAAGCGGCCAGCGGTCAGAAGGCCAGCTCATCCCAGACCGGGGACACCCGGCCGCCCCAGGCACCATGGAAGCGCTCGAGCAGGCGGTCGGCCCGGGTCATTCCGCTCTCGGCGATCTCGGCCAGGGGCGCAAGGTAGCGGCTTTCGTCGGCGCCGGAGGCGTCCAGCCGGGCCCGGCGCTTCAATCCGCCATCGGCGATGGCCACCAGGTCCCGGGCGACATCCTGGACGGTCCGGGTCCCGATCTTCGCCCGCAGGCCCAGGCGGGTCACGTCGGCGCGCAGCCGCTCGTGTGAGTCCAGCGGCCAGTCCCGGCAAAGCTCCCAGCCAGCCTCGAGGGCCTGGCGGTCGTAGAGCAGTCCGGTCCACAGGGAAGGCAGGGCGTCCAGCATGTCCTGCGGCCCGACGTCGGCGCCCCGCATCTCGAGGTACTGCTTCAGGCGGACTTCCGGGAAGGCCGTGGTGGCATGATCGGCGAAGTCCTTGAGGCTGGGCCGGTCACCCGGAAGATCGTCGAAGCCCCGGGTCATGAACTGCCGGAAGGAGCGCCCCGAAAGATCCACGTAGGCATCGTTCCGCTTGACGAAATACATCGGCACGTCGAGCAGGTAGCGGGCGTAGGACTCGTATCCGAAGCCCTCGTCGAAAACGAAGCCCAGCATCCCCGTGCGGTCCGGGTCGGTATCCGTCCAGACATTGGCCCGGGCGGTCAGGAAGCCCGAAGGCCGCCCCTCCACGAAGGGCGAGTTGGCGAACAGTGCCGTGACCACGGGCTGCAGGGCGAGGCTGGTGCGGAACTTGAGCCGCATGTCGGCCTCGTCGGCGAAATCGAGGTTGGCCTGAACCGTGCAGGTGCGGAACATCATGTCCAGGCCCAGCCCGCCCACCTTGGGCATATAGGCGCGCATGATCCGGTAACGGCCCTTGGGCATGACCGGGACCTGTTCTCGGGTCCACTCAGGCGTGTATCCCAGGCCCAGGAAGCCCAGGCCCAGCCGCTCGCCCACCGCCCTGACCTCGTCGAGGTGGTTCGCCGTCTCGGCGGCGATCTCGTGCATGTCGGCCAGGGGAGCGCCCGAAAGTTCGAACTGCCCGCCGGGTTCAAGGCTGACATTGGCCCTGCCCCGCTCCAGTCCGATGAGGGTCTCACCCTCGCGGACATCGGTCCAGCCGTAGGCCTTCAGGCCTTCCATCAGGGCCAGGATTCCCGACGCGCCATCGTAGGCGACGGGAGAGTGGTCCGCTGTCCGGAACACGAACTTCTCGTGCTCCGCCCCCACGCGCCAGTCCGCCGGTGGCGTCTCACCAGCCTGCATCCAGGCGACAATGTCAGAGAAATCCAGCGGTCGATCGTCGACCTTGGAGTCGGCCATGCCCGTCTTCCTGTAGTTTCCCTTCCCGGACCCGCCCTTCGGCGAGGCGCGATCTTTACGCCGTTAAGTCGCCTCGGCGCAAATCAGGATTTCTGCAGGCCGGCGAGAATCAGGATCGCAGGTCACCGAGGGCGCCCTGGGCCAGGGCCAGGGCGACCAGGGCGGCGGTATCGGCGCGCAGGATCCGGGGCCCAAGCGACACCGGGATCGTCCCTTCCCGGGACCTGAGGGCCAAACGCTCCGCCGGTGAAAATCCGCCCTCGGGCCCGATCAGGAGGACCAGGGGCCCGGGCGGCAGCCCTGCCAGCGCCTCCAGCAGAGGCAGTGCCTCGCCCGCCTCGTCGCAGAAGACCAGGCGCGCGCCTTCCCGTCCTGCTTCCAGTATCCGGGAGAGGGACTCCGGCGACCGGATGGCAGGAATGTCGAGGCGACCGGTCTGCTCGGCCGCCTCGGTGGCAATGGTCTCCAGGCGGTCGACGCGGGTGTGGTCGGCGTTGCTGCGCTCCGTGATCGCCAGCCGGATCTCCGCGACTCCAAGCTCCACGGCCTTGGCGACCGCCGTCTCCAGGGGCGTCCGCTTGACCAGGGCCATGACCAGAACAATCGCGCCTGCAGGCGGCTGGACGCGGGTCCGCCGGACCAGTTCCAGACGGGTCCTGCGCTTGCCGGCTTCGGCGATCCGGGCCAGCCACTCGCCGTCCCTGCCATTGAAGACCAGGACCTCATCGCCCGGCCCCCGCCGCATGACTTGGACCAGATAGCGGCCCTGGGCGTCAGGTAGGACCAGCCCCTGGCCCTCGGCGAGGTTGTCTTTGACGTGGAGGCGGATCATGGGCCAGGTCCCGGGCTCGGCAGATGCGGGCTTAGTGTATGTAATTTTCTTGTCGGAATTCCTTGTTACCAACGGATTTCGCCAGTGTCAGGCTACGGCCTCCCGACTTCAGGACAACTGCGCCATGATCCGCTTCCACATGCTTGCTGCCACCGTCCTGGTCCTCGCCCTTTCTGGGTGCGCCAGTCCCGGGAGCCGGGACCAGACGAGTGTTTGCCCCGCTGACCCCAACCAGGTCGTCAATTCTCAGGGCTGCATTAATGCGACGGCAGCCGAGGGATATGAGTACGCCGTTCTTGCGGCCTTGGCCTACGAGCCGAAGCCGCCGCCAGATTTTGGTGTCCCGGAAGGTTTTGTTGTTGCGGAATCCTGCGCTGAGCCCGCCTGCGATGGCACTGAGGGCTACCAGTACCGGGTCTTCCACCGCCTCCGGGGGCAGCAGATCATCGAAAAAGTCATCGCCTTCCGGGGCACGGACGGGCGCGACGACTGGGCCGCGAACATCTTCGGGAACAAGGACCAGAACCGGGCGGCTCTCGCCACCTTCCTGAAGGTGCGCGGGGACGGATCAATCCCCGTCTCCGTGACGGGCGACTCACTTGGCGGGGCCCTGGCAGTGCAGGTTTCGATGTGCCATCCCGTTCATAAGCGGGTGGCCTTGGATTCCTCTCCCCGGTTCTACAAGAGCCTTTGCCCGGGAGGCCGGGCGATCACCCGCCCTACTGACGCCGACAGAACGCTTCTCTTGTTCTCAGAACACGGCGAGATTCTGAGCCCGACACGATGGCTGGGACGCAACCCCGACCAGTTGGCTACCCAGGTCAACTGCGTGAGTGGCGAGTCCCCCGTGGACCAGCACGACGTGCGCAGGCTCGCCGCCTGTATGGTCCACCGCGCCTCCCAGGGGGGGTCGGAGGATGCGCGTCGCTACAGGGACAAGAACCGCTTGGCCCTCGACAAATTCCTTCCCGACCCAACGGACTGACCGGGGCCGTTCTGGGGCTTGCGGCTGGACGCCAGCCACGGCTTCCGCCTAGGCTTGCGCCATGACTGACAAGGACACGTCCGACGACGACTACGAACGGGACCTGCCGCGCCTGCAGCTGGCCCTCGTCCGCTACCAGCAGCACGCCATCGCCACCGGCGACAAGGTGCTGATCATCTTCGAGGGCCGGGACGCGGCGGGCAAGGATGGGTCCATCCACCGAATCACCGAGCACCTGTCCTCCCGGGCGACCCGGGTGGTCGCGCCGCCCAAGCCCTCTGACCGCGAGAAGTCCCAGTGGTTCTTCCAGCGCTACGTCCCCTGGCTTCCGGCGGCGGGCGAGACCGTCATCTTCAACCGGTCCTGGTACAACCGGGGCGGGGTGGAGCCGGTCATGGGCTTCTGCACCGAGGACGAGCACGAGCACTTCCTGCGCGAGGTTCCCGCCTTCGAGGGCATGCTGGTCGACAGCGGCGTGCGACTGGTCAAGCTGTGGCTGGACGTCAGCCGGAAGGAGCAGAAGAAGCGCCTCGAGGAGCGCCGGACGGACCCCCTGAAGGCCCTCAAGACCAGTCCCTTGGATGAGGCCGCCCAGTCCCGGTTCGACGCCTACTCCGAGGCCCGGGACAGCATGCTCCGGCGGACACATTCGGAGACGGCGCCCTGGGCCTGCGTCCGGGCCGACGACAAGAAGCCGGCACGCCTGAACATTTTGCGCCACCTCGTCCGGTCCCTGGCGCCCAAGGATATCGCCGATGAAGTCGAAGCGCCCGACCCGGGCGTTCTTTTCAACTTCGAGCTGAGCGCCCTGTCGGACGGTCGCCTGGCCCGGTGAGCTCCGGCCTGTCCGCAGCCGAGACCCGTCGCCTGGCCCTCCGGGCCCAGGGCTTTAGCCGGGCCCGCCCGGCCGCTCCGGATCGTGCCGACGTCCTTGGCGTGGTCCGGCGCCTGGGTGTCCTGCAGATGGACTCGGTCAACGTCCTGGCCCGGTCCCACTATCTGCCCCTGTTCTCCCGGCTCGGCCCCTATCCGCGCGAGGCGCTGGAGGACCTGGCCTGGGGACCCCGAAAGGGCCTCTTCGAATACTGGATGCATGAGGCCTCCCTGGCGCCCCTCGAGGTCCAGCCCCTCCTGCGCTGGCGGATGGAGGACGCCGAAGCGGGAGTCGGGGTCTGGCGGGGCGTCGCGGGCTTCCTGAAATCGCATGGGGCATTCATCGACCAAGTGCTGGACGAGATCGCCCGCCGCGGTCCCCTTTCGGCGTCCGAGCTGGGCCTGGGCGCAAAGGGTGCTGGCGGCTGGTGGGGCTGGAGCGAAGGCAAGCGGGCCCTGGAATGCCTGTTCTGGACGGGACGCCTGACTACCGCCGCCCGCAGGGGGGCCTTCGAGCGCATCTATGGCCTGCCCGACCAGGTCCATCCGACGCA
>CAIZKE010000241.1 GCA_903933475.1 uncultured Alphaproteobacteria bacterium
ACGCCGCCCTCGCCCCCCTGGCTGTCCGGCCGGATCGCCAGCGGACGGGAATCGGGTCCGCCCTGACCCTTCGCGGCCTCGATGCCGCCCGTCACTTTGACGCCGCCGCCGTACTCGTGCTCGGACACCCCGAATATTACCCGAAGTTCGGATTCTCAGCTGCCGCGACGGCGCAGGTCAGCGCGCCATACTCTGGCAGCCCGGCCTTCATGGGGATCGCCCTTTCAGAGGGTGCCCTGGATGCGCCGCTGATGGTGGCCTATCCCGACGCCTTCTCGGCGACCGATCAGGGCTGAACGCCGGTCGGCCGTGCCGTCACCGAGACCTTCGGGGTCGCCTCCCCCCGCTCCATCTCGGCCAGGGCGGCGTTGATCCGGCGGATCTCCTCCGGGGTCGGCCTGCGCCGGGCGGGGGACAGCTGACCGGGGGCCGGCGGCGCCAGGCCTCCTGCGGCGTCGGTCTCGGCCACGGTGTAGGTCCGGGTCTCGCCAGCCAGGGCCAGGGTCACTGTCCGCGGCGCCAGCAGGGGCGGCAGGGTCTCCAGCCCGCCCTGGGTGCGCGGATCGATTCCCCCCAGGACCGCCGGGCTAAGGCGGGCTTCACTGCCGGCGTAACGGCCAGAAAAGGCGCCTGGCTGCCCGGAGGGCCCGGTCCAGCGATAGAAGATGTGAGCGCCGATCTGGGTCAGCTTGACCAGGGTCGGAGCCCAATAGGGTGCCACATAGTCGGCGTGGTAGTGCGTCGCGGTCCCAACCTCAGGAACCACGTAGCCGGCCAGGGCGCGGCGGGCGATCCGGTTCGCCTCCGCCCAGAGTAAAGGGTCGGGGGCCCGCGCCAGGCCACCGTCGCAGGTGAAGGTGAACTGGCAGCCGGTGGACCGGGCCGAGCCCTGGTAGACCACGCCGCACACCGACTTCGGATATCCCGGGTGGCGCAGGCGGTTGAGCACCACCTGGGCCACGGCGGCCTTGCCCACCTCGGGCTCGTGCGCCGCCTCATAGTAGACCGCCTGGGACAGACAGGAGACGGCGCGGGCGGCATCTTCCGGGGCCGCCGCAAGCCGGAAGGCCGGCATGGGCGCGACGGGTGCCCCGGACACGGGGCGCAGGGCGTTGATGAGCCGGGCCTCGTCCGCCGCCTGGGCAGGATCAGGCGCACCCAGGTCGAAGGTCGGCGGTGAGGCCAGGTCCAGGCGCTCCCATCCGGGCGTCAGGCTGAGCGAAGCCTCAAGGGTACGGGCGGGGCCCAGCCCGGCGAGGGCCTTCAGGGTCGGGGACAGGGAGGCGAAGCGCGCCTCAAGCGCGGGCTCGGAAAAGGCGCGGGCGACGGAGACTCCCGGCTCACCGGCGACCGAAGCGACAGACAGCGCTCCACGCCCGGCCCCGGCCGCACCCGGGCCAAGCAGACCGACCAGGACGATCAGCGCATATGTTCGGGCCAGCTTCAGGAGATTGCCTCTGCTATAGGACGGGCTGGCGTCTACCATGACCCGGCGCTGTGATCACGCGCTCTTGTCCCCGGGCACCCGCCCGCATCTTGCCAAGACCGCTTGCGGCCCTCATATTCGTCACTAGATATGCTCGGAATGAGCATAAGGGGAGGAGGCGTCGGACTCATCCGCAGTCTCGCTACCCCTCTAATGCTCATTTTGAGCAAAAGGAGAACGCCATGACTGGGTTCCCCCAGGCCGACTTCACTCCCGAGGTCGAACGCGAGACCGCCGCCATCTGGGAAAAGGTGAGCCGGCGCATCACGCCGATCGAGTGGCGGCTGCATGCGCCCATGATCGCGCAGATCAACCGGATCAAGCGCGAGCGCAATGCGGTGATCCTGGCGCATAACTACATGACACCGGAGATCTTCCACGGGGTCGGCGACTATGTGGGCGACAGCCTGGGCCTGGCGCGGGAGGCCGCGAGGTCCGACGCCGCCGTCATCGTCCAGGCCGGGGTCAACTTCATGGCCGAGACCTCGAAGATCCTCTGCCCCGACAAGCGGGTCCTTATCCCCGACCTTCGGGCCGGATGCAGCCTGGCGTCCTCGATCACCGCCGCCGACGTCCGGCTCATGCGCGAGCGGCACCCCGGCCTGCCGGTGGTGACCTACGTCAATACCTCAGCAGAGGTGAAAGCCGAGACGGACATCTGCTGCACCAGCGCCAACGCCGTACAGGTTGTGGAGCAGGCGGCCCGGGAGTGGGGCGTCGACCGGGTGATCATGATCCCTGACGAATTCCTGGCCCGTAATGTGGCCCGCCAGACGGACATCGGGATCATCGCCTGGCGCGGCCGGTGCGAGGTCCATGAGCAGTTCACGGCCGAGGACATCCGCGAGATCCGGGAGGCGCATCCCGGTGCCGAAGTCCTGGCCCATCCTGAGTGCCCGCCCGAAGTGCTGGCCGAGGCTGACTTCGCCGGATCGACGGCGGCGATGAACGACTATGTCCTGACCCGGAAGCCCCGGCAGGTGGTGCTGATCACCGAGTGCTCCATGGCCGACAATGTCGCCGCCGACGCTGTCGACACCGAGTTCCTCCGGCCCTGCAACCTGTGCCCGCACATGAAGCGGATCACCCTTGAGAACATACTGCAGGCCCTGGTGGAGGACCGCTACGAGGTGACGGTGGACCCGAAGGTGGCCCTCCGCGCCCGCACCGCCGTGCAGAGGATGATCGACCTGCCGCCCCCCGCCGTCCCAGCCCGATACGACCTGGTCCGCGCCCGCCATCACGTCGACGTGGAGCTGATCTGACCATGGACGTCATCGACTTCGACGGCGTCCTGGTCATTGGCGGCGGCCTGGCCGGGCTTTCGGCGGCCCTCTCGGCAGCGCCGCGGCGGGTGTGCGTCCTGGCCTCGGCCCCGCTGGGCGACGGCTGCAGCTCGGCCTGGGCCCAGGGCGGAATGGCCGCGGCCCTGTCTGACGCGGATACGCCCGCCCTGCACGCCGCCGATACCCTCGCGGCCGGTGCCGGCCTGGTCGACGCCGGACGGGCCGGGCTCCTCGCCTCGGAGGGGCCCTCCGCCGTCCGCTGGCTGGCTGGCCTGGGCGCACCCTTCGACCGCACCGCAGATGGCGGCTTCGCCCTCAGCCGGGAAGCCGCCCATGGACAGGCCCGGGTGGCCCGGGTGGGCGGCGACGCCGCAGGACGCGCCATCATGGATGCCGTGATCCGTCAGGTCCGCATGGCGTCCCACATCGAGGTCCGGGAGGGCTGGAGCCTGCGCGGCCTCCTGCAGGACGCGACGGGCCGGGTGTGCGGCGCCCGGCTGGCGAAGGCGGGTGAGACCTGCGCCCTGCGCGCGCCGGCGGTGATCCTCGCCACAGGCGGGATCGGCGGCCTCTACGCCGGTGCCTCGACCCCGCGGACCCTCCTCGGCGAAGGCCTGGCCGCGGCGGCCCTCGCCGGGGCCGTGATCGCCGACGCCGAGTTCGTCCAGTTCCACCCCACCGCCCTCGACGTCGGCCGGGATCCTGCGCCCCTGGCGACGGAGGCCCTGCGTGGCGAGGGCGCGATCCTGGTCAACCGGGATGGCCGGCGCTTCATGACCAGCCTGCATCCCGACGCCGAGCTTGCGCCCCGGGACATCGTCGCCCGGGCAATCCATGCGGAGCGCGAGGCCGGGCGCGGCGCCTTCCTGGACGCCCGGGAGGCCGTGGGCACCCACTTCCCCGAGGCCTTCCCCACGGTCTACGCCGCCTGCTTGGAGGCGGGGATCGACCCCAGGATAGAACCCATCCCCGTGGCACCTGCGTGCCACTATCACATGGGGGGGATCCTGACCGACGCCGAGGGGGCCACCCGCCTCCCCGGCCTGTTCGCCGCGGGTGAATGCGCGTCCACGGGCGTTCACGGTGCCAATCGCCTGGCGTCCAACTCCCTGCTGGAGGCCGCGGTGTTCGGCATCCGCGCAGGCCGCGCCGCCGCCCGGAGGACCCTGGCCGGGCGTCCCCTCCTCGGCGCGCCGGGCCTTGGAACCCTGCCCGACGCGGACCTGTCACGCCTGCGGATCGCCATGAGCCGGGAGGCCGGCGTCATCCGTGATGCCGCGGGCCTGTCCCGCCTGCTGGACCTGACGGAAGTCCTGACCCAGGCCCACGGGCCGTCTGGCCCCCTGGTCGCCGCCCGGCTGACAGCGGCCTGCGCCCTGGAGCGCCGGGAGAGCCGCGGGGCCCATTACCGCTCGGACTATCCCGCAATGGCCGCGGAAGCCCAGAGGACCTTTGTCACCCTGGAAGCCGGCACCCTGTCCCGGATGGCCGCATGATCACGCCCCTCCCCGACCTCCTCATCGCCCCCATCGTCCGTGCCGCCCTGGCCGAGGACCTGGGCCGGGCCGGCGATGTCACCAGCCAGGCCTGCGTCCCCGCCGAAGCGCGCCTGTCCGTGATCTGGGCGGCGCGCCGGCCCGGAGTCCTCGCCGGGCTCGACTGCGCGCGCCTGGCCCTGGCCGAACTCGCGCCGGAAGCCAGGTTCAACGCCCTGGCCCGGGACGGAGACACCCTGTCCCCCGGACAGGTCCTGGCCCGCGCAGAGGCGCCGGCCAGGGCGGTGCTGGCGGCCGAGCGAACGGGACTGAATCTGATGGGCCGGCTGTCGGGGATCGCGACCCTGACCCGGGCCTATGTGGAGGCGGTCGCCGGAACGGGGGTCCGGATCACGGACACGCGCAAGACCACGCCGGGCCTGCGCCAACTTGAGAAGTACGCCGTGCGCTGCGGCGGCGGGGTGAACCATCGCTTCGGCCTGGATGACGCCATCCTGATCAAGGACAACCACGTGGCCGCCTGCGGCGGCATCCGCCCGGCCCTTGAGCGCGCGCGGGCGGCTGCGGGTCACCTGGTCAAGGTGGAGATCGAGGTCGACGGACTGGACCAACTGGCCGAGGCCCTGCCCCTGTCGCCAGATGTCATCATGCTCGACAATTTCAGCCTGTCGGACCTGCGGAAGGCCGTCGCCATGACCGCAGGCCGGGTCACCCTGGAAGCCTCGGGGGGCGTCGACCTCAAGACCGTGCGGTCCATCGCAGAGACCGGGGTCCAGGTCATCAGCGTTGGCGCCCTGACCCATTCCGCCCCGGGGCTCGACATCGGACTCGACGCCGCCTGACCCCGCAAGCGGGGCGCAGGGGGCTTAGGGCGCCGGCGGAGCCTGAATCTGCGCAGGCGAAGGGGTAGGCTCGGACAGGGTCTCGGACAGGGGAGCCGGAGCACCCTCCACGACCTCCACGGGCCCGGACGGCGGTCCGGAAATCAGCCGGGCCTCTGCGACCCTGACCGCGGCTGCGGGCTCAGGGGAAGCCTGGGCGAGGACCGTCCGGGGTGACGGCTGGCCGATCCGGTAGAAGACATGCAGGCCGACCTGGGTCACCCGCAGCAGATCATCACTCCAACCCGGCGTGACGTGGATGGTGTGGAAGTGCGTGGCGTCGCCGACAGCGGTCATCGCCGCCCCAGCAAGAGCCCGCGACGCAATGTGCCGGGCGACGGACCAGGCGGTGGCCTCGCGGCCCCGATTCATGGAGCCGTCGCAGGCGAAGGAGAACTGGCAGCCGGCCCCACGGGCCGAGCCCTGGAAGACCACGCCGCAGACCGACTTCGGGAACCCGGACTTGCGCACGCGATTGAGGACCACCTGCGCCACGGCCGCCTGGCCTGCAGGGCTCTCGCCCCGGGCCTCGAAATAGACCGCCTGGGCGAGGCAATCGAGGTCGCGGTTGCCCCGGGTGCCTTCGGTCACCGCAGCGACGGCGGCGGGCCGCTTGGCAGGCCTGGTGTCAGAGGCGTCGACCCGCAGGACCGGGGCGGTGGCGTCCACTGTCCACGACGTTGTCGCCGCGGAAACAGTCTCGAGACGGTCGCTGGGCTCCTCCTGGACGTCGCCGGAGTTCAGGCCAGCAATGTAGAGGAGACCGAGGCAGAGACCCAATGCGCTCCCAAAGCCGAGGGCACCCAAGACTCCACGCACGGAGGCGCGCGCCTGAAACAATTTCAACAATGGTGATTTCCCGTGCGGCGAGGGTCAGAGCCCCCAGACAGCTGTGTCGATCGAGGCCCCTGCGCTTGCTGGCGACCTGTTTCAACCTGCCCGCCTCCTACACGTTGGAGGCCAGACAATGGCGATGTGAGACCGGATATGGACGCAGAGGCACAGATTCGCAAGTCATTATTGCACTGCAGCATGGAGATCCTGTGGACAGCTGCCCCCGCGCAGGGGTCCGGACATGGCTTGACAGCACGGTCTCCGGCTGGTTCCGGGATGTCGCCATGCATCGCATCCTCACCGCCCTCGCCGCCGTCCTCTTCCTGTCCGCTCCCGCGCACGCCGCGCCCGCCAGCGCGCCCGTAGTTTCCCCGGACTTCGTCATGGGGCGGCCCGGCGCGCCCGTCCTGATCGAGGA
>CAIZKE010000242.1 GCA_903933475.1 uncultured Alphaproteobacteria bacterium
TCGGCGATGGCGCGGGGCCCGCGGGCGATGATCTGGACGGCGTCGTCACTCATTCACCTTCCTTAGGGCGCTCTGCCGGCGAAGGCGAGGGGGCAGCGGGAGAGACGCCTTCAGCCGGGGCGGGCGCAGCCTCTGGAGGCGGGGTTGGAGCGTCGAGGGGCGGTCCCACAGGCTCCGGCACCTCGTCCTCCGGGCGTCCGGAGACCGGCTCGGCAAGGTCTTCCTGCTCCCAGGCGGGAGGCGGGGCGGCGATTGGCGGCGGCTGAAGGGAGTCGGTGCCGACCACATAGTCCGGAAGGGCGCCGGTCAGGCCGCGTCCTCCCCACCCGCCGGTCGGGTCTGCGCCCCCCGACGCGCCTTCGGTTGTTTCGGTAAAGCCTGCCGGCGTCTCCGGGACCTGCGGGCGGAAGTCGTCAGGCTGGGGTCGCAGGAGGGCGCCGACGAGAAGGCCCAGCCCCGCAAAGACGACGGCGCCGGCGATCTCCACCTTCATGGCCGGCGGTTCCCTGCGGACGCCTGCATCAGGTAGCCCGGCGGACGGCCCGCTCGATCAGGTCGCAGACCTGGGGAACCAGGGCGGCGGGGATGTTGTGGCCCATGCCGTCCAGCACATGCATCTCGGCACCGGGCACGCAGGCGGCGGTGTCATGGCCACCCTCGACCGGCACCAGGGGATCGTCGGCCCCATGGATGACGACCGTGGGCGCGGTGATGCGGCGCAGGGCCTCCCGGCGGTCGCCGCTGCCCAGGATGGCTGCGTACTGGCGCAGGAAGCCCACCGGATAGTAGGCGCGACGGAAGGAGGCCTCGATCCCGGCACGCTCGGACGCCTCGTCGGAGACGCCCGCCGGGCCCGCCATGACCCGGGCCGACTTCAGGCCATGATCGAGGAAGGCGTCCAGGTCCTGGTGCGGGTCCGGACCCCGGTCGACCAGGAAGGCCACGGCCTCGGGCTTGGCCGGGGGCAGTCCCGGATTGCCGGTGGAGGACATGATCGAGGTCAGGGAACGCACCCGGTGCGGATGCTCGGCGGCCAGCATCTGGACGATCATGCCACCCATGGAGGCCCCGACCACGTGGGCCGAGCCGAAGCCCAGGCCTTCGATCACGCCGGCGGCGTCGGCCGCCATGTCGGACAGGAAGTAGGGAACCTCGGGGCGACGGCCTTCCCGGACCGCCCGGGCAACATCGCCGATACTCGGCAGCGGGGCGTCGTCGAAGCGGTGGGACAGGCCCACGTCGCGGTTGTCGAAGCGCACGACGCGATAGCCGCGTCCGGCGAGGTCGCCGACCATGTCCATGGACCAGCGGATCATCTGGGCACCCAGGCCCATCACCAGGACAACAGGCTCGCCGCCCTCGGGTCCGTGGATGTCGTACTCGATCCCGATACCGTTCGCCGTCAGCTGCGCCATGTCTGTCTCCCTCAGGTTTGCGGCACGATGGCGCGCCGGTTGCCGGGCCGCAAGCGCTCAGGCCTTTTCGATGAAGCTGTCGAGCACCTTCTTCTCGCCCGCCTTGTCGAAGGCGACGGTCAGCTTGGAGCCCTCGGCGACAAGGACCCGGCCATAGCCAAACTTCTGGTGGAAGACCCGGTCGCCCCGGGCGAAGGCGCTGGACTGGGGATCGGAGACGGCCAGGAGCTTGCCCTCGCCCTCGATGACCGACCGGCGGGAGGCCTGCGCCGCGGGGCGGGGCCGGTCCTGGGCGCGGCGCCAGCCGGGGGAGTCGTAGGTGGACCCGAA
>CAIZKE010000243.1 GCA_903933475.1 uncultured Alphaproteobacteria bacterium
CCCGAGCAGATCGCCCGGCTCCGCCACGGCCTGTACCTGGACGGCCGGCCCCTGAAGTCCGCCGGGGTCTTCCGCAAAGGGGAGGACCGGCTGCGCATTGTCCTGACCGAGGGCCGGAACCGGCAGATACGGCGGATGTGCGAGATGGTCGGTCTCCGGGTCACGGACCTGCAGAGGAGCCGGATCGGCCCGCTGTCGCTCGACGGCCTGCCCGAAGGCCGCTGGCGCTTCCTGACGGCAGCGGAGCGGCGAGACCTCTTGGCGGCGGACCTCCCTTCCCAAGGCCAGGGATCCGGCCCATATCTGGAAGAAGACTGACATGGACGGCGCAATGACTTCGAAATCCCGGCCGGACTGGCGACGGCGCGGTCTCTTCGCCCTCGTGGCGCTCGCCCTCCTGGGCGTCATCGGCTTCGGTATACGCAGCTGCCGCTCCGAGCCCGAGGCCCCGCCCTATCGGACCGGGCAGGTCGAGCAAGGTACCCTTGTCCAGACCGTTTCGGCGTCCGGGGTCGTAGAAGCCCTGGTCACGGTCGAGGTCGGCTCGCAGATCTCGGGCCAGATCACTTCGATCTCGGCGGACTTCAATGACCGGGTGAAGGCGGGCCAGGTGCTGGCCGAGCTCGATCCCCAGACCTACCAGTCCCGGCTGCGCCTCGGGCAGGCCGATGTCGCCGCTGGCGAGGCCACCGTGAAACAGGCCGAGGCCCAGGCCCAGCAGGCCCGGCAAGACCTCGCCCGCAGACGCGCCCTGGCATCCCAGGGTTACTATTCCGCCGCCGCCCTCGAAGCTGCGGAGGCACAGGCGCGCACGACCTCTGCTGCACTTGAGGTGGCCAGGGCCCGGGTCCAGCAAAGCCGCGCCAGCCTGAGCACCACGCAGGTGGACCTGTCGCGGACGCGCATCATCTCGCCGATCGACGGGATCGTCGTCCTGCGGGCCATCGAGCCCGGTCAGACCGTCGCCGCCAGCTTCCAGGCACCCGTCCTGTTCCGCATCGCCCGGGACTTCGACCGGGTGAAGGTGAAGATCTCCGTCGACGAGGCCGACATCGGCGGGGTGAAGGAGGGCCAGGCGGTGACCTTCTCGGTGGACGCCTTCCCGGACCTGGTGTTCGACGGCGTCGTCACCCAGGTCCGCAAACAGCCCGTCATGGAACAGAACGTTGTGGCCTACACGGTCATGGCTGAGGCGCAGAATACGGGCGGTCGCCTCTTGCCGGGCATGACGGCGAACGCGGACATCGTGATCCAGCGCCGGGACGGCGTGCTCAAAGTCCCCGTGGCGGCCCTGCGGTGGACGCCGCCGGCCGAGGTTCAGGCCGCGCCCCGCGGACCGCCCGGCACGCCGATCCGCAACGACTCGGGCCCCGCCTATCCGGGCTCGGTCCCGGTGCAGAAGGTGGTCGGCCAGCTCGGACTCGACCCCAAACAAAAGGTGGCCTGGTTGGACATCCAGGCGGGCCTCCGCGTCCAGGCGATCGCCGCCGCAGGAACGGGTAGAGACCAGGAGGCGAGCCGCAAGGCCGTCGCCGGTGCCGTGGAACAGAGCCTGGCGCGGCTTGACGCAGCCCTCACGCCTGCACAGAAGGCGCGGCTGAAGATTCTCCGGCCCCTGGCCTTCGATGTCGGCCCCGACGCTAGCGGCTTTGTCGCCGGCGTGGTGTACCAGGATACCCCCGAGGGTCCGCAACCGGTGGTCCTGCGCGTCGGGACCAGCGACGGGTCGATGACCGAGGTGAAGGGTCCGCTCAAGCCGGGCGAGGCGCTGATCCTGGGCGGTGGCCCAAAGCCCAAGATGCGCGTCGGCGTGGGCTGACCGCACATGGCCGATCCCGCGATGATCCAGATCGAGGATCTGACCAAGACCTACGTCATGGGCGAGGAGACTGTCACGGCCCTCGACGGGGTCAGCCTGTCGATCTTCCGCGGCGAAATCATCGCGATCATCGGGCCCTCCGGATCGGGAAAGTCGACCCTGATGAACATCCTTGGCGGGCTCGATCGGCCCAGCCGGGGAGGCTACCGGTTCGAGGGCGATGAGGTCGCCTACTTCTCGGATGACCAGCTGGCGGACTTCAGGAACCGAAGGATTGGCTTTGTGTTCCAGTCCTTCCAGCTGCTTCCCCGCCTCTCGGCCCTGCAGAATGTCGAACTCCCGATGGTCTATTCCGGGGCGGCACCCCGGGTCCGCAGGGAGAGAGCCGCGGAACTCCTGGAGCGGGTCGGCCTGGGTTCGCGCATGGGGCACCGGCCCAACCAGCTTTCAGGTGGCCAGCAGCAGCGCGTCGCCATCGCCCGCTCCCTGGCGAACCAGCCGGACCTCCTGCTCGCGGATGAGCCCACGGGGGCCCTCGACAGCGCGACCGGGATCGAAGTGCTGGCCCTCTTCCAGAAGCTCAACGCCGAGGGCCTGACGGTCGTCCTCGTCACCCACGACCGGGGCGTCGCCGACTCGGCCCGCAGACGTATCGCCTTCCGGGACGGGCGGGTGACAGAGGACGTGCAGTTGTGAGCGGCGCCTCCCCCACAGAGATCGTCCGCTTCGC
>CAIZKE010000244.1 GCA_903933475.1 uncultured Alphaproteobacteria bacterium
GGCTCCAGCTTCGGCCCGGCGCATTTCCGTGGCGAAGCGGAAATCTCGCCACACCTACGCCCAGGAAGAGATCAACCGGCTCCTGGTCGGTCTGGCGTCCGAGGGACTGAATGTGGTCCGGCTAAAGGGCGGCGACCCCTTCATCTTCGGACGGGGTGGAGAAGAACTGGAAGCCTGCCGAGCCGCGGGCGTTCCCTGCGAGGTCGTCCCAGGGATCACCGCAGCGCTCGCCGCCTCGGCTTCGGCGGGCGCGCCGCTGACCCACCGCAAGTCTGCCCAGGCCGTCACATTCGTGACCGGACACGCCGCAGGGGATAGCGAGCCCGACCTCGACTGGGAGGCTCTTGCGCGAGCCAACCACACGGTGGTGATCTACATGGGTGCCAGCACCGCAGGGCGGATCGCAGATCGGCTGATCGCCGCTGGACGCGCCCCCGGGACCCCGGCGATGGTGGTCTTCCGCGCCAGCAGACCTGACGAGGTCCGGTGCGTCACCACCCTCAGCGCCCTTGGGGAGGCTGCTGCCGCTGGGTCTGGACCCGCCCTCCTCATCGTCGGAGAGGCCATGGCCGAGGCTACCGCCCTCGAACCGGCAGACTTCGCGCGCCAGGAGGAGAGGGCATGAAGGCCCTGACGGCGAACCGGCTTTCCGACGGCGAGGTTGTGTTCTGGAAGTCCGGAGCCTGGGTCGAGCGCCTCACCGATGCCGAGGTCTTCGTGGCCGAGGATTCGGCAGTGACCGCCGAGACCTCCGCCCGCGCCCAGCCTACCCTGGCCATCGATCCTTACCTGATCGACCTGGTCGAGACGGAGGGTTTCTGGACCCCCGTGAGCTACCGGGAGCGGATCCGGGCCCTGGGTCCAAGCAACCACGAACGCCACGGCAAACAGGCGGA
Organism: uncultured Alphaproteobacteria bacterium; assembly: GCA_903933475.1. GTDB lineage: Bacteria > Pseudomonadota > Alphaproteobacteria > Caulobacterales > Caulobacteraceae > Phenylobacterium. The sequence goes on from CAIZKE010000244.1 coordinate 897, forward strand.
CGGCGGCGACGCTGTCGAGGCCCTGCGCCATGCGCATGGTGCCGCCCGGTCCTCGGGCCGCGTTAACCTCATCCGCCGAAAGTAGGTCACAGCATGTACCGTTACGATGCCGTCGATCGCGCCGTGCTGGCGGACCGCGCCGCAGAATTCCGGGACCAGGTCCGCCGCCGGCTCTCCGGCGAGCTTACCGAGGACCAGTTCAAGCCCCTCCGGCTCATGAATGGTCTCTACCTGCAGCTCCACGCCTACATGCTCAGGGTGGCGGTGCCGTACGGCTCCCTCGATCCCCGCCAGATGCGCGCGCTTGCCGACATCGCCCGTCGCTTTGACCGGGGATATGGACACTTCACCACCCGTACCAACATCCAGTTCAACTGGATCCGGCTGGCGGATGCTCCCGAAATCCTCGACGTCTTGGCGGAGGCGGATCTCCACGCCATCCAGACCAGCGGCAACTGCATCCGCAATGTCACGGCAGACCCCTACGCGGGAGCTGCGGCGGATGAACTGGAAGACCCCCGGGTTTGGTGCGAAGCCATCCGTCAGTGGTCCAGCCTGCACCCCGAGTTTTCCTTCCTGCCCCGGAAGTTCAAGATCGCGGTGACGGCCTCGCCGCATGACCGCACGGCGGCGAAGGTGCACGACATCGGCCTTCTCCTGCGCCGTGGCCGCGATGGCGCGACAGGGTTCGAGGTCATTGTTGGCGGCGGCATGGGCCGGACGCCCCACGTCGGGCCGACCCTGAAGGCCTTCCTGCCCTCTGAACGGCTGTTCTCGTACCTGGAGGCCGTGCTGCGGGTCTACAACCGGCATGGTCGCCGGGACAACATCTACAAGGCCCGGATCAAGATCCTGGTGGCGGCACTTGGCGCGGAGGCCTTCGGCCGCGAGGTCGAGGCCGAATGGGAGAAGATCGGCGTTGCGGGCGATCTTCCCGGGTCGGAGATCGTCCGGATCCGCGACGCCTTCACCCGGCCGGAACTGGCAGACTCCCCGGCGCCAGGTGACTTCGAGGCCCGGCGGGCCGCTGAGCCCGCCTTCGCCCGCTTTGTTCGCAACAATCTCAAGGCGCACAAGCTGTCGGGCTATACCATCGTCGACGTCTCCCTGAAGGGGGTGGGCGAGACGCCGGGGGATATCTCCGCTGACCAGATGGATGTGGTCGCGGACCTGGCGGAACGCTTCGGCCAGGGTGAAATCCGCTCGACCCACGAGCAGAACCTCGTCCTGCCCCACATCCGGCTTGCGGATGTCCACACGGTCTGGAAGGCTCTCGATGCGGCGCGCCTGGCCACGCCGAATATCAATCTCATCAGCGACATCATCGCCTGTCCCGGCCTGGACTACTGTGCCCTGGCCAATGCCCGGGCGATCTGCGTCGCCCAGGACATTGCCCGGCGCTTCGAGGCGCCGGACCGGGCAGAGGCCATTGGCGAGCTGAAGATCAAGATCTCGGGCTGTATCAACGCCTGCGGGCATCACCACGTCGGCCACATTGGCATTCTCGGCGTCGATAAGAAGGGCGAGGAGTTCTACCAGCTCACCCTGGGCGGATCGGGGGCTGAAGACGCCTCCGTCGGGAAGATGCTCGGGCCGGCACTGCCAATCGATCGGGTGACCGACGCCGTCGAGGCGATCGTGGACGCCTATCTCCAGCAGCGGCAAGATGGCGAACGCTTTCTCGACACCCTGCGCCGGACGGGCGACGCCCCCTTTAGGGAGGCTGTCTATGCCGATGCTCATTAGATTATCGGAGGGCGTGTTCTCCCAGGTCCAGGACGTCTTTGTCCGCCTTGGCGATGACGAGCCCGTGGTGGGAGGCGATGCCATTGTCAGCCTGGGACGTCTGCTTTCGGGCGACGTGGCCAGGGCGGGCGGCGGGCGGCTTGGGGTCTGGCTTGAGCCAGGGGACGAGGTCGAGGCTCTTGAGGGTCGGCTGGACCAGGTCGACCTGGTGGCCCTGGCCTTCCCGAAGTTCCGGGATGGTCGAGCCTTCACCTCCGCCCGACTGCTGAGGGAGCGCCTTGGCTTCACCGGCGAGGTCCGGGCCGTCGGGGACGTACTCCGGGATCAGGCTGGCTTCATGGTCCGCTGTGGCTTCGATGCCTTCTCGCCGGCGGATGGATCCACCGTCGAGGCGTGGGCCGCCGCTGCCAGCCGACACCGCCATGTCTACCAGAGAGCCGCCGACGCGCGCGCACCCGCCTTTCTCGAGCGGGGAAGGGGCTAGAATGGCCTATGATCCCGCCGAACTGCCTGACCTTGAGGCTCGCCTGAATGCGGAACTGAGGCACGCCGAGCCCGAAGCCATACTGGCGAAGGCTATTGGGGCCTTTCCTGGGACGCTTGCCCTGGTGTCCTCCTTCGGGTCGGAGTCGGCTGTGCTCCTGCACATGGTCGGGAAGCTCCAGCCGGACCTGCCAATCCTCTTCCTCGACACCGGTATGCTGTTTGGACAGACCCTCGACTATCGGCGCGCACTGTCGAACCGTCTTGGGCTGAGCAATGTGCGGGATCTCCGGCCTGCCTTCGCAGACCTGGCGACCGCTGATCCCGGTAGCTACCTCTGGCGACGAGACACGGATGCCTGCTGCGAGGTCCGCAAGGTCCTGCCCCTTGAGCGGGGCCTTGGAGATTTCGAGGCCTGGATCACCGGCCGCAAGCGCTTCCATGGCGGCGACCGCATGGCCCTGCCCGTGGTGGAGCGCGCCGATGGGCGCATCAAGTTCAACCCCCTGGCCAACTGGGACAAGGCCGCGCTTGAGGCCTACATGCAGGCGCACGGCCTGCCTGCGCACCCCCTGGTTGAACACGGCTATCCTTCAGTCGGGTGCTGGCCCTGTACCCAGCCGGTAGAGGTCGGGCAGGACGTCCGGGCCGGCCGCTGGGCGGGTTCCGAAAAGACCGAATGCGGGATACACGTCGCCCGCGCGCCGGGGGCGGTGAACGACCTCGGCGGCGATATCTGATCCTGCGTTTCGCCTGGAAATCCCCGTGACCGATGCCGCCGCCGCGCCCGCAAAGAAGTCTGGCGCCTTCGCTGAAGAGACCGTGACCTGGGTCCGTCACTGGACCGATAGGCTGTTCTCGTTTCGCACGACCCGCGACCCCGGATTCCGTTTCCAGAGCGGTCAGTTCGTGATGGTCGGCCTCATGGTCGAGGGCAAGCCGCTGGTGCGGGCCTATTCCATCGCCAGTCCCTCCTGGCACGAGGAACTGGAGTTCTACTCGATCAAGGCCCCCAACGGCCCCCTGACCTCGCGGCTCTGCGATATCGAGGTTGGTCAGACGGTCCTGATCGGCCGCAAGCCCACCGGGACCCTGGTCCTCGATGGCCTGAAGCCGGGCCGGCGCCTCTACATGCTGGGGACGGGCACAGGCCTGGCCCCCTGGCTGTCCCTGGCTCGGGACCCGGACGTCTTCGAGCGCTTTGACACAGTCGTGGTGACCCACACGGTCCGCGAGGTCGCCGACCTCAACTACCGGGAACTCTTCGAGCGGGAGCTCCCGAATGACGAGCTCCTGGGCGAGCTCATCGGGCCCAAGCTGAGATATTACCCCACCGTGACCCGGGAGCCCTTTCCGACCCGGGGGCGGATCACGGATCTGATCGCTTCAGGCCAGATGTGCCAGGACCTCGGGCTGCCCGAGCTTGACCCGGCGGTGGACCGCCTCATGCTCTGCGGCGGACCCTCGGTCCTGAGCGACCTGAAGCCCCTCCTGGAGGCGCGCGGGTTCATCGAGGGATCCCTGGCGCAGCCCGGGGACTATGTGCTTGAGCGGGCCTTCGTCGAAAGCTGACCTGTTCAGGCGGGCGGACAGCCCTTGAACTGGCCCATCCGGCTGACCGTCAGGTGGGCCAGGTTCAGACCCATGATCGGCTTCATGGAGGCAGAACCGGATCCGGTGAAGAGGTCGATGCGGTTGCCCTTGATCGCACCTCCGGTATCCGACGCATACCAGTAGCCGTCATGGACCCGGCCGTCAGGCATCCGCATACCCACGGTCTCCTGGATGAACAGGACGGTCCGCCTGGGGATGAGGCGGGGATCGATGGCTGCGGTACGCATAGCCACCACCTTGCAACCGAGGGAGTCCAGGGTGCCGACCCCGCGGGCGCCAATGTGGTAGAGGGTGGCCTTGAGTTTCATCTCGGGCGAGCCGGGGATCGAGCCGGTCACTGCGCCCATGAGCAGGTCGCCCAAGGGATCAGATCCAGCCTGAGCGTCCGCCGTTGATGGGATTGCGGCAAGCAGGAAGGGCAGGGCGGCCAGGGCGGCGAGGCGGCGTCGCATGACGTCTCCTTCTTCGTCGTTGATCTGTCGTCGGCTGACTTTTAACGATAGCTCGCGATTTCGGCAACCTTGGGGCCCCCGTGAAATTCTTTGGAGACTCGATCTCGGGCAACTGTCTGAAGGTAAAGTGGACCGCCGATCACCTCGGCCTCCCTTACGAATGGGTGGAAACGCGCGTGCTCTCCGGTGGGACCCGGACGCCGGATTTCCTGGCGATGAATCCCGCGGGTCAGGTGCCTCTCGCCCTACTCGATGATGGCCGTCCCCTGGCCCAGTCGAACGCCATCATCCTGCATCTGGCCCGGGGGTCCGCCCTGATCCCGACCGATCCCTACCTCCAGGCGCGGATGTTCGAATGGATGTTCTGGGAGCAGTACAGCCACGAGCCCTATGTTGCCGTGGCGCGGTTCCAGGTCCAGTATCGGGGCCGGAACCCAGCCACCCTTGAGCCCGAGCTTGTCGGGCGGGCTGAGGCCGCCCTGAACCGGCTCGAAGCCGCCTTGTCCGGTTCGCCCTGGCTTGTGGGCGACGCCTTCTCCCTCGCCGACATGACGCTGCTGCCCTACACTCGTTTTGCCCCCGAGGCGGGTCTGGACCTTTCCCGGTGGCAATCCCTCACGGCCTGGATACGTCGAAGTGAAGGCGTGCTTGGCCTCGCCCCCCTGGGAGCCTCCTGATGACCTCATGCCTCCGGGTTCTCCCTTTTGTGCTCGCCATGACCTTCGGCGCTTGTGGCCCGGTCCTGGCCTGGGGCTCATCTGGGCACCGCATGGTCGGCGTGGCGGCGACAGAGGCGCTCCCTGCGACGCTCCCGCCCTTTCTGAGAACGCGGGAGGGGGTCGCGAACGTGGCGGAGTTTTCCCGCGAACCGGACCGCATCAAGGGGTCCGGGCGCGCCCTAGGCGTGGCCCTCGACTCCGGACATTTCCTGGACGTCCTGGACGACGGGACTGTGCTTGGAGGCCCCCGACTGGAGGCCATGCCCACGGACCGGGAGGCCTATGAAACGGCCCTGAGGACGGCTGGGACAAATGCCTGGAAGGCTGGCTGGCTCTATTATTCGATCCTTGAGACCCAGCAGCAGCTGACCCGGGACTTCGGCATGTGGCGGGTCCTCGACTACGCAGTCAAGACAGAGAAGAACCCCACGCGGCGGGCCTGGTTCCGGGCCGACCTCAAGCGTCGTGAAGCGGCTGCGCTCCAGACCCTGGGACGTCTTTCGCACTTCGTGGCGGATGGTTCCCAGCCCCTCCACATGACCATCCATTACAACGGCTGGGGTGAGGGCCCGAACCCGGAGGGCTTTACGACGTCACGGATCCACGGCCCGTTCGAGGGCGACCTTGTCGCCAGAGCCGTGCGGATCGAGGACGTCCGCAGGGCGATGTCGTCGCAAGGTCAGGCGCTGGAGGGGCCGCTGGAGACCCGTATCTCGGCCTATCTCAAGACCAGTTCGGAGGAGGTCCTGAACCTCTACAGGCTGGAAAAGGCCGGGGGACTGGCACCGGGCGACCCCCGCGGGGGTGCCTATGCCGCCCAGCGCCTGGGTGCTGGCGCCTCCGCCCTTCGGGACTTCACGGTCCTGGCCTGGAAGACCTCGGAAGGTGCCCGCGTGGGTTGGCCGGAGGTCTCTGTGGCCGACGCCCTTGCGGGACGGGCGGACATCTGGACCTCCCTCTACGGCAAGGACTGATGGAGGCTCCCCAATTCGGCCTGCCTGAGGCGCCGGGCACCTGGCCGGACCGCCCCTCGGCCTTTGGCATCGCGGTCCGTCGCGGACGCATCGCCCTGGTCGAGATCGGCGACCCGGCGTCCCAGATCTGGCTCGCCCTTCCCGGGGGTGGCCTCGAGCCTGGAGAAACGCCCGAAGGTGCCCTGGTCCGCGAGTTCGCCGAGGAGACGGGCCTGATCATTCGCCCGGTCTCGCGACTGGGCCCCTCGTCCGACCGGGTGGTGATCAATGACGGCCGGGCTTTCAACGTCAGGGGCGAATTCTTCACGGCGGTGATTCTCTCCGAGGCGCCCCACCTGCTGACGGAGCCGGACCACCGGCTTGTCTGGAGGACGCCCTTGCAGGCCCTCCGGGGACTTCACCGGGCGTCCCATGCCTGGGCGGTGGCCCAGTGGCTTCGCGGTTTGCGCGCCGGGGCCTGACATAGTAGGCCGGGATTGCTGGAAACCCGGAGGTCGGCATGAGCGAAGCGAGGCTTATCGACGGTCGTGCCGCGGCGGACAGCCTCAGGTCCCAGGTCGCCTCGGAGGTCGCAGACCTAAAGGGACGCTTCGGCGTCACCCCGGGCCTGGCGGTGGTCCTGGTGGGGGAGGACCCGGCCAGTCAGGTCTATGTGCGCTCCAAGGGCGAGCAGTCGCTCGCTGCGGGGATGCACTCGGTCACCCACCGGCTTTCGGCGGATACGCCGCAGGACGTCCTGATTGGGCTTGTTCGGTCCTTGAACGCCGATCCGGCGATCCATGGCATCCTGGTCCAGATGCCGCTTCCTCGAGGGCTGGATGAAAAGGCGGTTGTCGAGGCCATCGATCCGGACAAGGACGTCGATGGCCTGCACGTCGTGAATGCGGGACGACTTTCCCAGGGTCTTCCCGCTCTGTCCCCCTGCACCCCGGTGGGATGCATGATCCTGCTGCGGCAGACCCTCGGGGAGGACTTGTCGGGGCTGAGGGCCGTGGTGGTGGGCCGGTCGATCCTCGTGGGACGTCCGGTGGCCCAGCTTCTCCTGCAGGCGGATTGCACCGTGACCATCGCCCACTCGCGGACGCGCGACCTTGCTGCGGTCTGTCGGGAAGCAGATATCCTCGTGGCTGCGGTAGGGCGTCCGCGCATGATCCCGGGCGACTGGATCCGCCCCGGTGCCACCGTCATAGACGTCGGCATCAACCGGGTCCCGTTCGACGATCCGGCCAAGGCCGCCGAGGGTCGCACCAAGCTCGTCGGCGACGTGGACTTCAAGTCCGCCCGCCACATCGCCGGTGCCATCACCCCCGTACCCAACGGTGTGGGCCCGATGACGGTCGCCTGCCTGCTCGCCAACACGGTGACAGCCGCCCGGCGTATCCACGGCCTCTAGGCTGGCGGGCGCGCGCCCACGCCCTTGTCGGTCGTGCTCACGATGGTCTCCAAAGCTTCCTCGACAGCCTCGCTGAACGCCTCCGCGATGGCGCCCCCCCGGTTCTCAGCTGCCCTGCGACTGAAGGCGAAGGTCTGTTCCTGAACCACCGTCTGGTCCTTGAGGCGGGTCAGAACAAGGTGCAGGTCCACCCGGATCTCAGGCGCAGCCTTCGGGCCTTGGTCGTAGGCCGCTTCGAAACGGGAAACGTCCACGCGCAGGCCGAAGGCCGGGCGGCCAAGTTCGCCGGGTGTGATCAGGCGCGCCGGGCCGGAACTGGTGGCAAAGGCTCTCACAAGGGCCTGGTCGAAGAGGACGGCGGCCGCCTGGGTCCACCGGGCGTTGGCGAGATAGGCGGCCTCTGCGCCATCGGAGGTCAGGATGCGGTCGCCACCCGCGGCTGGATGGAAGTTCCCGCCAGCCCGGACGACGGCATAGCGACCCTCTGTCGGCGACGGCGTAGCGGAGCCTTGTGGGTCCGGCGTGAACCGGTAGAGCTGGGTTGGCTTGCTGTCCGGCAGCAGGGTGATGCATCCGGAGAGGAGCAGCGCCGCCGAGATGGCGCCCAGGCGGCTGAGGTTCAGGGTCGGGATCATGGGCGGACCTCCTTTTCCTTACCGGGGCTCTTGGAGATAAGGCCTCGGGGATTGGCTTCCAGTTCGCGGCCCAGGCGAGTGAGGGAGTCTGCTGCCCCCTGAAGGGCACCGACCGCAGATGTGAACTGGGCGAGGCTGCTTGCGGTGTACTCGCCCTCCGGGCCGTCGACCCGGGCGATGACGCCTCGGAGTTCCTTGACCGCCGTCTGGGTCTCAGTCGCAGCGTCCGCAAGGCTCTTGAGGGTTTGAGCGCCTTCGCCCTCGACGAGCCCGCGACTTGCGGCGGAGAGGGCGGCGATCTCCTGTGCGGCTGTATTGACGCTCTTAAGTGCCGCTTCGGTCTCAGCGATCATCGCCTTCCGGCGCACCAGTTCCGAAGAGACGACTTCGACATTCCGTAGCGAAGCCTGGATCGCGGCTATGTTCTCAGGCGTAAGTATCGCGTTGACCCCCTGAAGGGCCTTCACGGTCTCGGAGAGCACCGACTCGCCCCCGGACACGAGGCCGGAGAGCGCCGAGGGCCGTGATGCGATCACGGGGGTCTTTCCGAAGGGAGCCTGCTCGCGGATCAGGGGATTTGATCGTGTTCCCGAAGTGACCTGGATGAAATTCACCCCGGTGATCCCAAGAGGCTCGATGGTGGCTACGGAGTCGGTGCGAACGGGAACGTCTGCCGTCATGCGGACATGTGCGAGCACCTTCTCGGTGTTTTCCGGATCCAGTTCGATCTGGGTGATTTCACCTACCTTGATCCCATTGAACCGGACTTCACCGCCCTTGCTCAGTCCGTTCACGGGCCCCTGGAAGCCGATGTCATAGTTCTGGAAGTCTCTGTTGAGATTGAACTGGGCAAGCCAGATTCCAAAGGCGAGAAGGCCCACCAGGAGTGCAAGGGAGAACAGGCCCACGAGGGCGTAGTTGGCGTCTTTTTCCATCAGGCCAGGGTCCGGAATTTCTGGGAGGCGGCGCGCCCTCGTGGACCCAGGAAGTATTCCTGAATCCAGGGGTGCGTGGAGGTTTCGAGGGTCTGGACGGGTGCCACCGCCACGACGTGTTTGTCCGCAAGTACGGCCACGCGGGTGGTGATGGCGTAAAGGCTGTCCAGGTCGTGGGTGATCATGAAGACCGTAAGGCCAAGGCTGCGTGACAATTCCAGGATCAGGTCGTCGAAGGCTGCCGCGCCGATCGGGTCCAGGCCAGCAGTCGGCTCGTCGAGGAATAAAAGTTCAGGGTCCAGGGCCAGGGCTCTCGCCAGGCCAGCCCGCTTCCGCATGCCCCCGGACAGTTCCGAGGGCTTAAGGTCACAGGCCTCGGGGGGAAGTCCCACCAGGCCGATACGAATCTCGGCGAGTTCCCGGATGCTCTTGCGGGACAGGCGCGTGTGTTCCGCAAGGGGCGCCTCTACATTCTCCGCCACAGTGAGGTTGGAGAAGAGGGCGCCCTGCTGGAAGAGGACTCCCCAGCGGCGCTCGATCGACCCCCAGCTTCCGCCCAGGTTGGCGTGGATGTCATGCCCAAAGACACGGACCGAACCGCCCTCCGGACGTTTAAGGCCGATGATGGTGTTGAGCATGACCGACTTGCCAGAGCCAGAGCCGCCGACGACCCCGAGGATCTCGCCGCGTTCCACGGTCAGGTCGAGGTCCTCGTGAATGACCCGGCTCCCGAACTGCGAGCGCAGGCCCCGGATCTCGATGGCCGGGGCTTCAGCTTCGCCCCCTAGGGTCTCGGGAGACATCACAGGTCCAGCTTCATGTAGATCACGGCGAAGATCGCATCGATCAGGATGATCGCGAAAATCGCCTGCACGACAGCAGACGTCACCCTCTCGCCGAGGGACTGGACATCGCCCTTCACCAACATGCCCTGGCGGCAGCCAATCCCTGCGATGGCGATGGCCATGACGGGCGCCTTGGAAAGGGCGATCCAGAAGTGCGAATCGCCGACGTTCTCGACCAGTCGGGTCATGAAGAAGCTGGGCCCAAGGCCCAGCATGGACCAGGTGACCAGTGCACCGCCCATCAGGCCCGCGACGGTGGCGACAAAGGTCAGTAGCGGCATTGTCAGCAGCAGTGCGGCGACACGCGGGAAGACGAGGGCTTCGAAGGGATCCACGCCCATGACCTTCATGGCGTCGACCTCCTGGGTCATTTTCATCGACCCGATCTCGGCGGCGAAAGCCGATGCGGACCGGCCGGCCAGGAGCACGGCGGTGATCACGATTCCGAATTCCCGCGTCACGGCGATACCGATGAGTTCGACCGCGAAAACTTCGGCCCCGAACTGGCGCAGGGTGTTGACGCCCAGAAGACCCACCACGGCGCCGATGAAGAAGTTGGCGACGACGACGATCGGTAGCGCGTCCAGTCCAGCCCTCTCGGCCATGGAGATGCAGGGCGCCCAACGGATCCGGCTGGGATTGGCGAGGCTTCGCGCCGTGACCACCATCAGCTGCCCGGCGAAGGCCAAGGTGCCGTAGGTCTCGGCGCCGACTCCGACGACTCCCCGCCCGATTCGTTCGAGGAGGGCCCGGAAAGGGCTTGGCCCGGCCCGCCGCTTCGGTCGCGCGGCGTCGGCGGCGGCAACCATGTCCAGGAGGCGAAGATGCTCGGGCTTACCGCGCACCCGTGTCCTGTCACCGCCTGGCTCCATTGCCTGGAGCACGGCCCAGGCACCCGCTATGTCCATACGGCGAACGCCGTGGAGGTCGAAGGTTCCCTCAGGGAGCGCGCTGGCCTCCCGGATGAGGGCCTCGCCCACGGGCTGGACAGGCGCGCCGCACCAGTCGCCTGTGAGGCGAAAAGCGTGATCGTCCTGGGTGTCCGGCGGATTGAAGGCGGGTGAAAGGGGCATTTACAGGTTCCTGCGCGAAACGGCGACGCCGCTGCGCATGAGCACAATCTAGTCCAAGCCCCGGTCATGGCGCAAAGGCCTTGTCTCGGTATCGGCTTCAGGCAAGCCCGATTTCCCGGAGTCGCTCCGCCAGGAACTCACCTGCAGTGATGTCCGGTTCGGGGGCCCTTTCTGCCTGGCAGGTCGGGAGGGCGGCGAGGGACAGTTCCGAGTGCGGGTGAAGGAAGAAGGGCATGGAGTACCGGCTGACATTGGGTCCCTCCGGGTTCACGACTCTGTGGGTCGTGGCGCCGATCACGCCGTTGGTCAGCCGAGCCATCATGTCACCGGTGTCGACGATCAGCTTTCCCGGCTCTGTCTCCACCGGGATCCAGGTCCCGTCCTGATCGCGAAGCTGCAGGCCGGCACCGCGGGCAGCCACCAATATGGTCAGGAGGTTGATGTCTTCGTGCGCCGCCGATCGCACGGCGCCGGGAGGCGCGTCTGCCGAGACCGGCGGATAGTGCAGAAGGCGAAGGATAGAAGGCCCGTACCGGACCCGGGAGTCAAACCAGTCTCCGGGGAGCCCGAGTGAGGGGGCGAGGGCGGACAGAAGCAGGCGTCCGGTCCCGTCCAGGGCGTCGTAGAGCGTCTCGAAGGTCTCTTGGAAGCCCGCCAGTCCGGAGGGCCAGATATTGGCGGGCAGGGGCTCCACCTCGAGGGCTCTCGGTGTCGGCTCCCGACCGATCTGCCAGAACTCCTTCAGGTCGGGCGAGCGGCTGTCCTTGGCATGTTCCGCCCCGAATGGGATGTATCCCCGCAGCCCCCGGGCGGACTCCCGCTTGACCGCATCGGGAAGGGCGAACAGGTCGGCCGACATCCGATAGGCGGCGTCCAGGAGTCCGGTGGGGACATTGTGGTCCCCCAGGATCACGAAACCCCAGCGCCGGAGGCCGGCAAACAGGTCCTGCTGGAACCGGGCCCGGTCCGCCTTGTCGCCCTGGGTGAAGTCCGAAAGCCTGAGTTCTGGGACCTGCGTGGTCATCTGTTCGCTCCCTTCAGGAAGGCGTCGACTTCCGCCCTGTCAGGACAGGCGGACTGGGCACCGGGCCGGGTCGCGGCGAGGGCAGCGGCGGCGCAGGCGAAGGCCAGGGCGTCACCGTCACTGCGGCCCTCAAGAAGGGCCAGCAGGAGGCCTGCGGTGAAGACATCGCCGGAGCCGGTGGTGTCCACGGCCCTGACCCGGGGCGGCTCGGCCTCTGCGCTCAAGACGCCACCACGGAGCATGCTCACCCGACCGGCGCCCTCGGTGATGACGAGGGCACCCCCGATCCGGGCCGCGCGGGGTCCCAGCGCCTCCGCCTCCAGAGCGTTGACCACCACGAGATCAGCGCGTTCGAGGCAGACGTCCGGTATCGGGCCGAAGGGCGCCAGGTTCAGGGCCACGAAGCTCCGGGCCCGTGCGACGGCGGCGGCGACCAGGTCGACGGGGCACTCCAGCTGGCACAGGAGGGCGTCGTCGATTGTCTGGGGAAGGTCACTGGGCCTGGCCATTGCGTTGGCACCCGAGGCGACGCTGATCTGGTTCTCCCCGTCGGGGCTGACGCTGATCAACGCGACTCCGGTGTGGGTGTCTCCGAGCCGCGCGACCAGACTGAGGTCGACGCCCGCAGCCCGCAGGAGGGCGAGGGCTTCGTCGGCAAAGGGGTCAGCCCCCGTCCGGGCCCAGAGCCGGACGGTACCGCCCAATCGGGCCAGGGCGAGGGCCTGGTTGGCGCCCTTGCCACCGGGATGCCGTTCGAGGCGCGCGCCGATGACGGTTTCCCCAGGACGGGGCAGGGGCGCGCCTGACGCCACCAGGTCCAGGTTGACCGAGCCGACGACGAGGATGGAGGGACGGGTCACGCGGCCTGTCCGAGGAGACGGTAGATCAGGTCGAAGACGCGGTCGGAATCGGCCTCCACGGCCCAGTCTGCATTCGCGGGTCGTTCGGGACCCACGCGAAATTCGACTGCGGTATGGCCGAGGGTAAGCGGAGACGAGGTCTCTATGGCCAGGGCGCAGGGGCGGAAGCGGAAGGCACCGGGGTCCAGAAGGGCGAGTATGACGCAGGGATCGTGCAGGGGCGGTGGCCCACCCGTCCCGAGCCTGGCCTCAGTCCCGGCGCTGAAGGCCAGGAGGCGGCTCGCCGCCGCCGCCGAGGCCCCCGGGAGTTCCGCGATCCTGCGACGACGGGCTTCCGTTGCCGTCACCTGGTGGGTGACGTCCAGGCCGAGGAGGGCGAGATCGACGCCTGACCGCACGACCTCGTCCGCCGCATGGGGGTCTGCATAGATATTGAACTCGGCAGAGGCGGTGATGTTGCCGCCCTCCCGACGCGCCCCGCCCATGGCCACCACCCGTCGGATGCGGGCGATGATGTCGGGCGCGCGTCGCATGGCCTCGGCGAGGTTGGTCATCGGACCGGTGAGGGCCAGGGTCACCTCTCCGGACGGACGGCTGCGGAGGGTCTCGACCAGATAGTCGACGGCGTGGAGGGGTTCCGGGCCCCTTGCCGGCGTGGGGACAGGCAGGTCGCCAAGGCCGCTGACGCCATGGAAGTGATCCGCTGCGACCGGCTCCCGGGACAGGGGACGGTCCATCCCTGCGAATACGGGTATGTCCGGGCGGTTTGCGATCTCACGGACCCGACAGGCGTTTCGTGCGGTCAGGTCCCCGCCGACATTGCCGGCCGCCGTCGTGATGGCGAGGACCTCGAGCGCTTCCGGCGCTGCAAGCGCCAACAGGATGGCGATTGCGTCGTCGACACCGGGATCGCAGTCGATGATGAGGGGGATGCCGGGCATGGCCCAGCTTCCCCCGCTTCGGGCGTCCTTCGCAAGCCAGCCCCTAGTTGTCCCAGAGGATGTACTCATCACCCGGCTTCTGCGGCCGACCGGAGGGTTGGTCGATGAACACCGGCCCCTGGAGCAGCGACGGCCAGAGCGGCTTTGCGCTCTGGGCGTCCTGACGGGCGAGGAGGGCAAGCATGGCCTTGACCCGCTCGGGTTCCTTGGCAGCGAGATCGATTTTCTCCGTCGGGTCCGTCGCCAGGTTGTGGAGCCATACCTTGGAGCGCGCCTCGTTGCTCTGGAGCTTCCAGTCCCCATCGCGGACGGCCTTGTACTGGCCTGAACGCCAGAACAGGGTCTGGTGCGGGCGTCCCTTGATCTTGCCGTTCGCATAGGGCGTGAGGTCGACCCCGTCGATGATCCTGTCTTTTGGAAGCGCTGCGCCTGCAGCCCCGGCGATGGTCGAGAAGATGTCCACGTGTCCGACCGGATTGGGATAGCGGGTACCGGCGGGCAGCCCGCCTGGCCACTTCATGAAGAAGGGCGTGTGGATTCCCCCCTCGAAGAAGGTCGACTTCCAGCCTCGGTAGGGCTTGTTGATATCATCAAGCCCGATGTAGCCGGCGCCGCCATTGTCGCTGGTGAAGACGATCAGGGTGTCCTTCTCCAGGCCTTCCTCGCGAAGGGTCGCCAGGATCCGCCCGACGTTACGATCGAGGTTGCGCACCATGGCGGCGTATACCCGCAGGCGGTGGTCCTTGATCTGGGGCAGGGCGTCGTAGTCTTCACGCGTGGCCTGAAGCGGGGTGTGGATCGCGTTTGGGGCGAAGTACATGAAGAAGGGCCGGTTCCGATTGGCGCGGATCGCCCGCACTGCCTCATCTGTCAGGTAGTCGGTCATGTAGCCCTTGGGGGCGAACATTTCCGAGCCATTGTAC
>CAIZKE010000245.1 GCA_903933475.1 uncultured Alphaproteobacteria bacterium
CCGCTCGGGCGTAACTGTCGATCGCCGGCATCAGGGCCAGCACCACCGGGAAGGTCAAAGCTGCAGCGCTGATGGCGATGATCCCAGCTTCGACGGGTGGCGTGTCAGTGGGCCCAGGGGCCGGGTCGAGCCACATCACCTTGATCAGGCGCAGGTAATAGAAGGCGGCGATGACGCTGCCGACCAGGGCCGCCACGGCCGCCCAGAGCAGGATGGGATCACCGGCATTCACTGCCGCCTTGAAGACATAGTACTTTCCCCAGAACCCGGCGAAGGGCGGCAGGCCAAGACCCGACAGGGCGAAGATGGTCAGGGACAGGCTGAGCCAGGGGCGCTGCTGGAAGAGACCCGCCATGTCCTCGAGGGTCTCGAGGGGCCGGCCGTTGCGCGACAGGGCTGCAAGGCAGGCGAAGAACCCCATCACCGACACGCTGTAGAGGGCCATGAAGACCAGCATGGCCTGGATCCCCTCGGCGGTACCCGCCGCGAGGCCAAGGATCGCGTATCCCACATTGGCGATGGAGGAATAGGCCCACAGGCGCTTCAGGTTGGTCTGGGCCAGGCCCGCCAGGGCCCCCACGGCCACGGAGGCCAGGGCGATCAGGATGAGGACCTGGCGCCACTGGGGGATGGATTCGGGGAAGGCCTCAGCCAGGACCCGGGCGAAGAGCAGCATGGCCGCCAGCTTCGGTGCCCCGGCGAAATAGGCCACCACCGGCGTGGGCGCGCCCTCGTAGACGTCCGGCGTCCACATGTGGAAGGGCGCGGCCGAGACCTTGAAGGCCAGGCCGCAGATCATGAAGACGAGGCCGAAGAGGACGCCGGTGCCGGCCTGCCCCTGCACCGCCGCCGCAATGGCGTCAAAGCGGATTGCGCCGGAGAAGCCGTAGACGAGGGAGGCGCCGTAGAGCAGCAGGCCCGAGGATAGGGCACCCAGAACGAAGTACTTCAGGCCAGCCTCCGAGGCCTTGGCATCATCCCTCTGCAGGGCGGCCAGGACGTAGAGGGCCAGGGACTGGAGTTCCACGCCGATGTAGAGGGACAAAAGGTCACCCGCCCCCGCCATCATCCCCATACCCAGGGCGGCCAGGAGGATGAGGACCGGGAATTCGAAGAGCCGGATCCCCCGCCGGGCGAACCAGCCCTGTCCAAGGGGGATCGCCACCAGGCTGCTGAGATAGATCACCACCTGGGCGAAGACCGAGGCCGCGTCGGCGACCAGGGCCCCCTGGAAAGCCAGTCCCCTGGGGCCTGTGGCGGCCGCGAAGGTTGCGACAGCCAGGGCGGCCATGGCCCCAAAGCCGACCACCCGATCCGGACGCGGCAGGAAGGCACCTGCAACCAGCAGGGCAAGCGCAGCGCCGGCAAGGATGAGCTGGGGCGCGGCGAGGGCGAGGTCAGTGGTGAACATGGCGGTTTCCTTCGACCTCCCTCAGTGACCGACCGCAGTGCGGAAGGCGTCAAGAAGGCCGTCGACCGAACTGGCGGTAAAGTTGAAGACGAGGCCTGGCTGGAAGCCCAGCCAGAGGGTTGCGATCACCAGCGGTGCAAAGATCAGCATCTCGCGAAGGTTCATGTCGGTGATCTCGGCGAGGGCCGGGTTGGTCATCTCGCCCAGGACAACCCGCCGGTAGAGGCTGAGGGCGTAGACCGCCGAGAGAATGACCCCCGTAGAGGCCGCGACCGCCGTCCAGGTCGAGCTGAAATAGACGCCGGTCAGGGTCATGATCTCGCCCACGAAGCCTGAGGTGCCGGGAAGGCCGACATTGCCCATGGTGAAGAGCAGGAAGACAGCGGCGAAGACCGGCATGCGCTTCACAAGGCCACCGTAGAAGGCGATCTCGCGGGTGTGCATGCGGTCGTAGACGACGCCCACACAGAGGAAGAGCGCGCCGGAGATGACCCCGTGGCTCAGCATCTGGAAGATGGCACCCTGCACGCCGATCACGTCGAAGGAGAAGATGCCCATGGTCACGAAGCCCATGTGGGCCACTGACGAATAGGCGATCAGCTTCTTGATGTCCGTCTGACGGAAGGCCACCAGCGAGGTGTAGATGATGGCGATGGCCGACAGGGCAAAGACCAGGGGCGCAAAGGCCTGTGAGGCGTCCGGGAACATGGGCAGGCTGAAGCGCAGGAAGCCGTAGCCGCCCATCTTCAGGAGGATGCCCGCCAGGATGACCGAACCGGCTGTGGGCGCCTCGACGTGGGCGTCAGGAAGCCAGGTGTGGACCGGCCACATGGGCATCTTGACCGCGAAGGAGGCGAAGAAGGCCAGCCAGAGCCAGGTCTGCATCCAGGGCTCGAACCGGAAGGCCAACAGGTCCGGGATGGAGCTGGTGCCGGAGGCACCGATCATGGCCAGGACGGCGGCCAGCATCAGCACCGACCCCAGCAGGGTGTAGAGGAAGAACTTGAAGGCGGCGTAGACCCGCCGCTTGCCGCCCCAGATCCCGATGATCAGGAACATGGGCGCCAGGCCGAACTCGAAGAAGGTATAGAAAAGCACCAGGTCGAGGGCGCAGAAGACGCCGATCACGAGGGTCTCGAGCAGAAGGAAGGCGACCATGTAGGAGGTCACCCTCTGATCCACCGACGTCCAGGACGCCGCGATGCAGATGGGCGTCAGGAAGGCCGTCAGGACGACGAACAGGATGGAGATCCCGTCCACGCCCATCCGGTAGTGGACGCCAGCAAACCAGGGGATGTCCTCGACGAACTGGAAGCCGGGATTGGCGGCGTCGAACCTCATCATCAAGAGGACGCACAGGCCCAGGGTGACAAGGCTGGTGATGAGCGCGATCCAGCGCGCGGTCCCGTCGCCCCCGACCGAGGCCGGACGGCCGGCGCGGAGGGCGAGAAGGAGGGCCGCGCCCAAGGCGGGCGCGAAGGTGATGAGGGAGAGGATGCCGGTCATGGTCACGCCCTCCTCAAGCCCGCCAGGCCCAGAGGGCAAAGGTCAGGAGACCCGCCACCCCGAGCAGCATGACGAAGGCGTAGTGGTACAGGTAGCCGGTCTGAAGCTGGCCAGTACGGCGACCCAGTGCGTAGGAGACAGCGGAAACGCCGTCGGGCCCCAGGCCGTCGATGATCTTCTGGTCCCCGACCTTCCAGAACAGGTCGCCCAGCGCCTTGGCGGCCCGGACGAAGGTGGCCTGGTAGAGCTCGTCGAAGAACCACTTGTTGTAGAGGAAGGACCAGACCGGTCCCTTCCGGGCGGCGAGGCGCGCGCCCATGCCCTCGTTGGCGATATAGACATACCAGGCGATCGCAAAGCCGATGGCCGACACCACCAGGGGTGCCCAAAGTACCCAGGTCGGGGCGTGATGGGCGTGCTCGAGCACCTTGTTGGCCGGTCCGTTCACGATGGCACCGCGCCAGAAGGCATCGCGACCCTCGCCCACGAACTTGTCCACGAAGACATAGCCGGCGGCCAGGGCACCGACTGACAGGGCCAGGATCGGCGCCAGCATGGACACCGGGCTCTCGTGCGGCGTGTGCGCACCCTGGCCATGCCCGTGGTCATCGTGCGCGTGGTCGTCCTGCGCAGGGGCGTGCTCATCGTGGGCATGCGCGCCCTCCCCGGCCCACTTCGGGGTCCCGTGGAAGGTCATGAAGGCCAGGCGCCACGAATAGAAAGCCGTCAGGCCCGCAGCCATGAGGCTGACGAGGAAGGCGAAGGCGGCCACCCCGCCATGGGTGTTGGCGGCAGCCCAGGCCGCCTCGATGATGGTGTCCTTCGAATAGAAGCCGGCGAGGCCAAGGTGCAAGCTGGGAATGCCGAAGCCAGTGATGGCCAGGGTGCCGATGGTCATGACCGCATAGGTCACCGGCAGGTAGCGCCAGAGGCCACCCATGCGCCGCATGTCCTGCTCGTGGTGCATGCCGTGAATGACCGAGCCGGCGCCCAGGAACAGGAGGGCCTTGAAGAAGGCGTGGGTGAAGAGGTGGAACATGGCCGCCTGGTAGGCACCGACGCCGGCGGCGAAGAACATGTAGCCGAGCTGCGAACAGGTCGAATAGGCGATCACCCGCTTGATGTCGTTCTGGGCCAGTCCGACCGTGGCGGCGAAGAGGGCCGTGACCGCGCCAACGACGGTGACGATGTCCCGGGCGACCGGGGCGACCTCGAACAGGGGCGACAGCAGGCAGACCATGTAGACGCCGGCGGTGACCATGGTGGCAGCGTGGATCAGGGCCGAGACGGGCGTCGGGCCCTCCATGGCGTCGGGCAGCCAGGTGTGCAGGAAGAACTGGGCCGACTTGCCCATGGCACCGATGAAGAGGAGCCCGCAGGCCAGGTCGACGGCGGACCAGTCGTAGCCGATGAACCGCCACTTCGAACCAGCGATCTCGTCAATGTTCGAAAAGACTTCGGCGAACTGGATGGAGCCGAACATCCAGAAGACGGTCATGATGCCGAGGGCGAAGCCAAAGTCGCCCACCCGGTTGACAACGAAGGCCTTGATGGCCGCGGCGTTGGCGCTGTCCTTGTGGTGCCAGAAGCCGATCAGCAGGTAGGAGGCCAGGCCCACCCCTTCCCAGCCGAAGAACAGCTGCATGAAGTCGGCGGCGGTCACCAGGGCCAGCATGGCGAAGGTGAAGAGGGACAGGTAGGCGAAGAACCGCGGCCGGGAGGGATCTTCGGCCATGTAGCCCCAGCTGTAGACGTGGACGAGGGCCGAGACCGTGGTGACCACCACCAGCATGACGGCCGACAGGCCATCGAGGCGGATCGACCAGTTGGAGATGAACTCGCCCACATGGATGAAGGGGGCAAGGGTCAGGGTAAAGGGCTCCAAGCCACCCCAGGTCCACTGGGCGAAAACAACCCAGGACAGGACGGCGGAAAGAACCAGCAGGCCAGTGGTGATCGCCTGGGAGGCGAGGTTGCCAAGACGGGTGCCGACCAGGCCGGCGATGATCGCTCCGGCCAGCGGGCCGAAGACGATGAGGAGAAGAAGGACTTGCGGAGTCATCTCTGGAAATCAGCCCTTCATCACGGAGGCGTCGTCCACGGCGATGTCCCCGCGGTTACGGAAGAAGGTCACCAGGATCGCCAGTCCGACGGCGGCCTCGGCCGCAGCGACGGTGAGGATGAACATGGCGAAGACCTGCCCGATCACATTGTGCAGGTAGCTCGAAAAGGCGACGAAGTTGATGTTCACCGCCAGCAGGATGAGCTCGACGGACATCAGGATGACGATGATGTTCTTGCGGTTCACGAAGATGCCGAACACGCCAATGGTGAACAGGATGGCGGCGACCGCCAGATAGTGCGCCAGACCGATGATCATTCCTGGATCCCTTCCCCGGGCTTGACCGAGACGACGCGCATGCCCGTGGCGGGCGTTCGGGCAACCTGGTCGGCAATGACCTGGCGCTTGACCCCCGGCTTGTGGCGCAGGGTCAGGACGATCGCCCCGATCATGGCCACCAGCAGGACCAGCCCCGCCGCCTGGAAGAAGTAGACATAGTCCGTGTAGAGGACCCGGCCGATGGTCTCGGCGTTGGCGACGTCCGGCGCGGACGCCATTGGGCCCGTCGAGTCCGCCGCCTGCCCGCGGTTGGCGATGACCGCCGAGACGGCGACCATCTCGAAGGCGAGGACCCCGGCTACAGCCGCTCCGAGGGGCATGTAGCGGGCGAAGCCCTGCCGCAGGGAGGTGAAGTCCACATCCAGCATCATGACGACGAAGAGGAAGAGAACCGCCACGGCGCCGACGTAGACCACGACCAGCAGCATGGCCAGGAACTCCGCCCCCATGAGGACGAAGAGCCCCGCCGCCGAGAAGAAGGCCAGGATGAGCAGAAGGACCGAGTGCACGGGATTGCGGGCCGAAACCACGCCGAGCCCCGCCGCGATCGTCACCGCCGACAGCAGATAGAATGCGATTGCCTGCAAGGCCACCGGGTTCAGTCCCTCTTCTTGAACCGCCGAGCTCCGGGGGAGACGACGGGGTTTCCAGCACGTTCGGAATCGCCAACCGGGGGTTACCGGTAGGGCGCGTCCAGCTCCAGGTTCTTGGCGATCTCCCGCTCCCAACGGTCTCCGTTATCGAGCAGGCGTTCCTTGTCGTAGTAGAGTTCCTCGCGGGTCTCGACCGCGAATTCGATGTTCGGACCCTCGACGATGGCGTCCACCGGGCAGGCCTCCTGGCACAGGCCGCAGTAGATGCACTTGACCATATCGATGTCGTAGCGGGTCGTCCGGCGGCTGCCGTCCTCGCGGGGCTCGGCCTCGATAGTGATGGCCTGGGCCGGGCAGATGGCCTCGCAGAGCTTGCAGGCGATACAGCGCTCCTCGCCGCTGGGATAGCGTCGCAGGGCGTGCTCGCCGCGGAACCGGGGCGACTGCGGGCCCCGCTCATAGGGATAGATCACCGTGGCCTTGGGGCGGGCCATGTAGACCAGGGCCATGCCGAAGGCGCCGACAAAATCGGCAAGGGCTGCGCCCCGGACCACCTGGGAAATGCGATTGAACATGCCGTCCTACTTTCCCTTGCACTCGTAGCCCGACACGCGGCGGTCATTGCCGTCCGGCCGGGGCACCAGATCCTTGCCCTGGCTGCGGCACTGCTCTCGCGCCTGGCGCAGGGTGTCGTAGGTCGCCACGTCGCCTTCTGGGGTCGAAGCGCAGGCGGAGGCCAGCAGCCCCGCGGCCGACAGGCAGATGACCAGGGCGAGCTTCATCCGACACCCTGTCCGAAGACACGCCAGGCAGCGACGAGGATCACCGCGACCAGGGAGATGGGCAGGAAGACCTTCCAGCCCAGCCGCATGAGCTGGTCATAGCGGTAGCGGGGGACGATGGCCTTCACCATGGCGAACAGGAAGAAGAAGAAGAGGATCTTCAGGAACAGCCACATGAAGCCGTAGAAGCTCTGCGCCGTGGGCGACCACTCGCGAACGAAGGCCAGGTCGATCGGCGCCTGCCATCCCCCGAAGAACAGGATCGAGATCATGGCGCACATCAGGACGATGTTCGCCAGTTCGCCGATCATGAAGAGCAGGAAGGGCGAGGAGGAGTACTCCACCTGATAGCCCGCCACGAGCTCGGACTCTGCCTCGGGCAGGTCGAAGGGCGGGCGGTTGGTCTCGGCCAGGGCCGAGATGAAGAAGATCACCGACATGGGGATCATCACCAGGGCGATGGGCAGGTTGTGAAGGCCGCCGCCGAAGACGTTCCAGTTCCAGAAGCCACCGGCCTGCTTCAAGACAATCTGGTTCAGGTTCATCGTTCCCGAAAGCAGGATGACCGTGATGATCACGAAGCCGATGGAGACCTCGTAGGAGACCATCTGCGCCGCCGAGCGCAGGCTGCCGAGGAAGGGATATTTCGAGTTCGAGGCCCACCCGCCCATGATGATGCCGTAGACGCCCAGGGAGGAGATGGCGAAGAGGTAGAGGACGCCGACATTGATGTCCGAGACCACCCAGCCAGGGGCCAGGGGAATGACCGCCCAGCCCACCAGGGCGAGGGCGAAGGTCAGGATCGGGGCCAGGAGGAAGACCGTCTTGTCCGCCCCGTCAGGGATGACGATCTCCTTCAGGATGAACTTGAGCAGGTCGGCAAAGGACTGGAGCAGGCCGAAGGGGCCGACGACATTGGGGCCCTTGCGCATCTGGACGCCGGCCCAGATCTTGCGGTCGCCGTACATGAAGAAGGCGAGCGAGATCAGCAGCCAGCCGAGGACGGCCAGGATCTGCAGGACGGTGATCAGGGTCCAGCCGCCCGGCGTGGCCCAGAAGGATTGCGCCGCGTCCATGCCCTACTCCGCCGCCAGTTTCGCCGGGCCCGCCGCCAGGGCGGCGCACTCGGCCATGGTCACGCTGGCGCGCGCGACCGGATTGGTGAGATGGAAGGCCTTCACTGCACTGGACAGCGGCGTATCCCCGACGTCGCCCGCCGCGCCGATGGCCGACAGGTCGGCCTGGCCGCGGGGCGCCCAGTCAATCTGGCCAAAGCTCGGATGGTCGGCGAAGAGCCGGGCCCGCAGCTGGTCTAGGCTGTCATACGGCAGGGTCTTGCCGAGGCGCTCGGACAGCGCGCGAAGGATGGCCCAGTCCTCCCGGGCCTCGCCCTTGGGGAAGACCGCCCTCTGGCCCATCTGCACCCGCCCCTCGAGGTTGACGTAGAGGCCATCCTTTTCGGTGTAGGCTGACGCGGGCAGGATCAGGTCCGCCGCGTGGGCCCCGGCGTCGCCGTGCGAGCCCAGATAGATCCGGAAGGCGTCGGAGGCTGACAGGTCGATCTCGTCTGCGCCCAGCAGGAAGAGCACGTCGAGGGCACCCTTGGCGGTCATGGCCCGGGCGTCGAGCCCGCCCTCAGCCGGAAGGAAGCCCATGTCCAGACCGCCGACCCGGGAGGCGGCGGTGTGGAGCACGTTCCAGCTCATGCCAAAGGCCTTGGCGACCTGGGCGGCGGCGTGGGCCACGGCCGCGCCGTGCGGGCCGGACAAGGCGCCAGTGCCGATGACGAGGGCCGGAGCCTTCGCCCCTTTCAGCACCTTGGCGAAGCCCGAGCGGGCCTTGGCCAGGGCGGTGAGGGCCGAAGCGGTCTCACCCAGGTGATCGAAGTCGTAGGTCAGGTCAGAGGGCGTGCCGACCAGGCCCACCTGAAGGTCGCCGGAGAGCCAGCGGCGGCGCAAGCGGGCGTTCAGCACCGCCGCCTCAAGGCGCGGGTTGGTTCCCACCAGGAGGAGGACGTCGATGTCCTCCAGCCCGGAGATCCCGGCATTGAAGAGCCAGGACTCCCGAGGCCCAGTGCCCAGGGCCATGCCGTCCTGGCGGCAATCGGTATTGGCCGAGCCCAGGGCGCGGAACAGGTCGAGGGTCGCCTTCAGGGACTCCGCGTCCTGCAGGTCGCCGGCGATGGTGCCAATGCGCTCAGGCTTTGCGGAGGACAGTCGGGCCGCCGCGAGGGACAGGGCCTCGGCCCAGGTGGCCGGACGCAGCCGCCCGTTCTCGCGGATGAAGGGGCTGTCGAGCCGCTGGCGGGACAGGCCGTCGACGGCGAAGCGGGTCTTGTCCGAGATCCACTCCTCGTTGACGTCCTCGTTGACCCGGGGAAGCACGCGCAGAACTGCCGGACCCCGGCTGTCGATGCGGATGGCGGCACCCATGGCGTCCATGACGTCGACGGTCTCGGTCTTCTTCAGCTCCCAGGGACGGGCATTGAAGGCGTAGGGCTTGGAGGTCAGGGCCCCGACGGGGCAAAGGTCGATGACGTTGCCGGACAGCTCCGAGGTCACGGCACTGCCAAGATAGGTCGTGATTTCAACATCTTCGCCGCGCGAGATGAGACCGATCTCAGCCACGCCGGCGACCTCGGTGATGAAGCGCACGCAGCGTGTGCACTGGATGCACCGGGTCATGACCGTATTGATGAGGGGGCCCATGGCCTTCTCCTCGACGGCCCGCTTGTTCAGCCCGAACCGGCTGCCGTCGCGGCCATAGCCTACGGCCTGGTCCTGGAGGTCGCACTCCCCGCCCTGGTCGCAGATCGGGCAGTCCAGGGGATGGTTGATGAGCAGGAACTCCATCACCCCTTCCCGGGCCTTCTTGACCATCGGGGTGTTGGTGAAGATCTCCTGGTTGTCGGCGGCCGGCAGGGCGCAGGAGGCCTGGGGCTTGGGCGGCCCGGGCTTCACCTCAACCAGGCACATCCGGCAGTTGCCGGCGATGGACAGGCGCTCGTGGTAGCAGAACCGCGGGATTTCCTCCCCGGCCAGCTCCGCCACCTGCAGAACCGTCATACCGGGTTCGAACTCGACCTCGACGCCGTTGACCTTGGCTTTCGGCATGGCTCAGCTCACTCCGCGGCCTGCAGGGAGGCACCCTGCACGTGCGGCTTGCCCGCACGGTAGTTGGTGATCCGCGCCTCAACCTCAGGCCGGAAGTGGCGGAAGAGGCCCTGGATCGGCCAGGCGGCAGCGTCGCCCAGGCCGCAGATGGTGTGGCCCTCGATCTGGCTGGCGACGTCGAGGAGCATGTCGATCTCCTTCATATCCGCCTCGCCGGTGGCCATACGCTCCATGACCCGCCACATCCAGCCCGTGCCTTCGCGGCAGGGCGTGCACTGGCCGCAGCTCTCGTGCTTGTAGAAGTAGGACAGCCGGGCGATGGCGCGGACGATGTCTGTGGACTGGTCCATGACGATGACCGCCGCTGTTCCCAGGCCGGACTTCAGGGCGGACAGGGAGTCAAAGTCCATCAGGGCCGTCTCGGCCTCGTGGGCCGGGATCATACGAACGGACGAGCCGCCCGGGATCACCGCCTTGAGGTTGCCCCAGCCGCCGCGGATACCGCCGCAATGGTCCTCGAGCAGCTGCTTCAGGGGGATGGACATGGTCTCCTCGACCACGCAGGGCTTGTTCACGTGGCCGGAGATGGCCATCAGCTTGGTGCCGGTATTGTTCGGACGACCGAAGCCGGAGAACCAGGCCGCGCCGCGGCGCAGGATGGTTCCCACCACCGAGATCGACTCGACGTTGTTGATGGTGGTCGGGCAGCCATAGATGCCGGCGCCCGCCGGGAAGGGCGGCTTCAGGCGCGGCTGGCCCTTCTTGCCCTCGAGGCTCTCCATCAGGGCCGTCTCGTCGCCGCAGATGTAGGCCCCGCCGCCGTGGGTCACAAAGACGTCGAAGTCCCAGCCGTGGACGTTGCCCTTGCCGATCAGCTTGGCCTCGTAGGCCTGCTTGATCGCGGCTTCGAGGCGCTCGCGCTCATGCACGTACTCGCCGCGGATGTAGATGTAGCAGGTGTGGGCCCGGATGGCGTAGCTGGCGATCAGGGCGCCTTCAATGAGCAGGTGCGGATCGTTGCGGAGGATCTCTCGGTCCTTGCAGGTGCCCGGTTCCGACTCGTCGGCGTTGATCACCAGATAGTGCGGCCGCAAGCCCTCTGCCTTGGGCATGAAGGTCCACTTCAGCCCGGTGGAGAAGCCCGCCCCTCCCCGGCCCCGCAGGCCAGAGGCCTTGATCTGGTCGCACAGCCATTCCGGCGTCTGCTCCAGCATCAGGCGGGTACCATTCCAGGCCCCACGGCGCTTCGCCCCCTCCAGGCCCCAGTCATGGACACCGTAGAGGTTGGTGAAGATCCGGTCCTTGTCTTCGAGAATGCCGACCACGATGCGCCCCTAAGCCTCCAGACCGATCCGGCGCGAGCCGGTGGTCCAACCCTGTCCGATCACTGAGCCGCCTCCTTCGCCTTGCCGCGCGTCTTCGGCTCAGCATTGGGAAGAGACTTCAGCGCCTTGGCCGCCGTGCCGTCATAGAGGCTTGCGGCCTGGAGGACAGCCGAGCCGCCCTCCGGCGCGGAGCCCTGGCGACCGATGACCGAGCCCGGTGCCCGGGGCTTGCCGGCGATGAACTCGTCGAGGATCTGCTCGAAAATCTCGGGCGTGAGGTCCTCGTAGTAATAGTCGTTGATGGCCGCCATGGGCGCGTTGGAGCAGGCCCCAAGGCATTCCACTTCCTGCCAGGTCACCTTGCCGTCGGCGGACAGGTGGTCGCGGTCACCGAAACGGCGCTGGCAGACGGCCTTCAGGTCGTTGGCACCCCGCAGCATGCATGGCGTCGTGCCACAGACCTGCACCAGGGCGTGGGAGCCAACGGGCTCGAGCATGAACATGGTGTAGAAGGTGGCGACCTCGTAGACCCGGATGACCGGCATGCCGAGGGTCTCGGCCACGACGCGGATCGCGGGCTCGGAGACCCAGCCCTGCTGCTTTTGGACAATCCAGAGCATGGGGATGACGGCGGACTGCTGGCGCCCCTCGGGGAACCGGGCGATCCACGCCTTCACCTGCTTCAGGCTCTCGGCACTGAAGGCAAAGCTGTCGGGCTGGTTGGCGGCTAGCCTGCGGACGCTCACGTGACCGGCCTCACTTGATGAAGTCGACGCGCACGATCCGCGCGTCCGAAACGGTGTAGATGGCGGCGACCTCGAAGGGATCGGCCCCCGGCGCGCGGAAGACCCGCTCGTGGTCAATCACGTGATGGCCCACCACCATGCGGTTGAGCAGTTCGGCCCGGTTCTGCGGGAAATCCGCGAAGACCTGGCGATACTTCTCGCGATAGGCGCCGATGCCCGAGATCGTCACGGCACCGTTGAAGTCGGCGACCACCACGT
This sequence comes from uncultured Alphaproteobacteria bacterium, assembly GCA_903933475.1. Taxonomy (GTDB): domain Bacteria; phylum Pseudomonadota; class Alphaproteobacteria; order Caulobacterales; family Caulobacteraceae; genus Phenylobacterium. The sequence continues at coordinate 12,136 of CAIZKE010000245.1, forward strand.
CATCGGCAAAGGCCGCGCAGTGGGCGTCGAGGTCCTGGGCGTTGTAGGCCGTGAACTGGGCCTCGACGACGTCGAAGGGCGTGATGCAGGCAGGCGCGCTCACCGGTCCACCTCGCCGAAAACGATGTCGAGGGAGCCCAGGATGGCTGAAACATCCGCCAGCATATGCCCCCGGCAGAGCCAGTCCATGGCGGAGAGGTGGGCAAAGCCCGGGGCGCGGATCTTGCAGCGGTAGGGCTTGTTGCCGCCGTCGCTGACCAGGAAGACGCCGAACTCGCCCTTGGGGGCCTCGACGGCGGCGTAGATCTCACCGGCCGGCGTGTGCAGGCCCTCGGTATAGATCTTGAAGTGATGGATCAGGGCTTCCATCGACCGCTTCATCTCGCCCCGGCGCGGCGGGGCGACCTTGGTGTCCTCGGTCAGGACTGGGCCCGGCGTCTTCCGCAGGCGCTC
>CAIZKE010000246.1 GCA_903933475.1 uncultured Alphaproteobacteria bacterium
ATGATCTCCCAGCGTATCCGGCTGGACCAGGTCAACGAGGGCTTCGACGACATGAAGAAGGGCGGCCTCGCCCGCTCGGTCATCGTTTTCGATTGATCCCTTCCAGATGCGGACAGGGGCCCCGCCGCAAGGCGGGGCCCTTTTTCATGTCTGCTCTCAGATAAGGTCCAGGACCCGATCAGCCGGGCGGCACAGGGCCACACCCCGCGGGCCTTCCACGATCGGTCGCTCGACCAGGATCGGCTCCTTCGCCATGGCCGCCGCCAGGGTCGCCTCCGGGACACCCTCTCCGGTGAGCCCAAGCGCCTCGGCCCGGGTTCCCCTCAGGCGGAGGAAGGCCCGGAGAGGGACACCGGCACGCGCAGCCAGTGTCTTCAGCTGGGCCTCGGTCCAGCCAGCCTTCAGGTACTCCACGACCCGAGGCTCGACCCCCTTTTCCCGCAGGAGGGCCAGGGTGTTGCGCGAGGTCCCGCAGGCCGGGTTGTGGTAGATGACGCAGTCGCTCATGGGGGTCTCCCGGCTCACCAACTGAAGTTCCGGGCGTCGCGGACGAGGGCGGTGTCGCTGTCACCGAAGGCCATTTCCCGCGGGCTGCGGGCGGGCAGCGGCGGCAGGCCCTGCGGCCAGCCTTCGGTGCGCGACAGGGTGCGGACCTCGAGCCGGCCCGGGCCTGCGGGCGTGAACTCCACCGTCAGGGTTCCAGGGGGTGCCTGCATCCGGATCCGGTTCCAGACACCCGGTGCCGCCAGCAGGGCTGCGGGTCGTCCGTTCACGGTGGCGCTTCCGGCGAGGGTGTCGGACCTCAGGTCCAGGCTGAGCCCCCGGATGCCGGCGGGCACGATGACGGTCAGACGCTGTCGGCCATTCTGAACTGTCTGCAGTGCAACCGTCGCCCCAGCGAGGGGGACAGGGGAGGCGGGGCTCGCCCAGAAGGGTGCCCGCGCGACGAGTTCGTCGCGGGTCTGGACCGGGCGTGCACCACCCTGTGCCAGAACATTCCGGGTCCAGGTGGAGAGATGAGGCTCGGTGGAAAGGGTGTAGCCCTTGCCACCCCCGGCGTCCTGCAGGTGCTGGACGATCGTGGCCTGGGGGTGTCGCGCCGACCAGGGCGGCGCCAGGCGGACCAGGGCGGAGAGTCCCAGCCCGAGGGCGAGGGCCGCCGCTGCTGCCATCCAGACGCGCCTGTCGCCAATCTTGTCCCCGGGATCGCCCTGGATCATCGGCCAGAGCCCGATCAGGCAGAGCCATCCGAATACGGCCAACAGGGCTGGAAGATCCAGGCCCAGGAAGGCGCCATGGGCGTAGCCCAGCAGCCAGGCGGTCGTCGGCGTCCCGATCAGGACCCCGAGGAGGGGAATCCTCCAGCTGGATTCTGTCCCGCCCAACGCGGTGAGCGCGGCGAGGAGGCAGGCCGCCAGGAGGGGCCAGGCCACCAGGAAGGCCGCCGTCGGCACTGCGATCTGCAGCCCGAGGCTGACCGCCAGGGCGGTCGCCAGGACCCCGGTCCAGGCCGGCGCGAGGCGGACGGGCGCCCCGAAGGTCAGGCCTCCGCAAACGGCGGCGGCGCCGCCGAGGGCGAGGGCGGCGAGGTCCCAGCCAAAGAACTGCGCCGCCGCCGCCGCCGCAAGGCCGAGGGCCGCGGCGGCAAGACGGCCCCGTCCTGCGCCGGTCAGTCTCGGCGTCAGCAGCGCAACGGACAGGCCCAGAAACAGCAGGGCCGCCTCCCAGGTCGCAACCCGGGCCAGGAGCGACCTTTGTTCCAGGAACCCACCGCCATCGGCGCCGATCAGTCGCGCCAGATGCAGAAGGGCGGCGGTCAGGAGCAGCAGGTAGATGGCCGCTCCCACCCCGCGGGCCACCCCCGGGGCATCCAGGACGCCAAGCCGACGGGCCTTGAGCACGGCCATGGCGAGGAGGCCCGCGCAGGCGGCGAGCACCAGCCAGCCGGCGAGCGGTGGATAGGCGATGATGAGGTCGCCGAAGACATGGGAGAAGACCTGGTCTGGCCCGCGCTCCGGAAGCCGGGGTGCATAGGCCAGGGCGCGGGCCGCCGCCGTGACCTGGTCGCCCATGTGCTGCAGGCTCCCCAACTGCAGGGCTTCCGGCGTCGCAGAGGCGGCGTGGTAGTCGAACTGCCTGCCGATGAAGGCGAAGTTCAAGCCGTCGACCCCTGCCGCGCGTGAGACCGTGAAGTCTGTATCGTTCGGCATGGCCGAGTAGATCAGCACAGCCAGGGATGAGGCCGAGGGCTGGCTGGCGTTCTGGCGAAGCACCTCGACTGTTCCAGCGTTCTGGGCCCCGGTTTGGAACATCTGGGCGAGCCCGCCCCCGCCCCGGGCCTCCATGTTGATCAAGAACCCGACCCGGCGGGCCAGTGGCGTCTGGGTGAAGGCGGCATCCGCGCCCAGCAGGCCGGCTTCCTCGCCGTCGGTAATGAGGAAGATGACGTCCCGTGCAGGAGTTCCCTGGAGCCGGAGGATCCTGGCCAGTTCAAGGGCGGCGGCGACACCGGCGGCGTCATCCCCTGCGCCCGGCGAGCCCGGGACGCTGTCGTAGTGCGCCATGATGGCGAGGGCGGGAGCGGTACGATCGCGCCCGGGCAGGACGCCGACGATGTTCTCCACCTGTCCGCCCACGAACAGCGGCTGCTGCAGTCGGGCGATCTTCCTGAGGGCAAAGGCCGGCTGGACTTCGGGCGTCAGGCCCAGGGCAGTCATCCGGGCCAGCAGGAAATCCCTGACCTGGGCATTGGCGGGGGAGCCGACCGGGTGCGGCGACTTCGCCATGACCATGACATCGGAAAAGGCCCGCTGCGCGGAGAAGGCGCTGGCCGGCGCATCGGCGGGTGCGGGCGACGGCGGACGGACGGCAACGAAGGTGAGGCTCAGGGCCGCCGCGAGGGTGACGCACAGTGCGGCAAGCCGCATGGTTTCTTCTCCCAATCCCGCCGGAGGGGCGAACCTTATCTTGAACCGTCTCTGAAACAAGAACGCCCGCCGTAAGGCGGGCGCTGCAGGTCCTGGAGGGGGTCGATCGGTCAGGCGGCTGCCTGACCCTCCATCGGGTCGCGGAGCACGTAGCCGCGTCCCCAGACCGTCTCGATGTAATGCTTGCCGTCCGCGGCGGCGGCCAGCTTCTTGCGCAGCTTGCAGATGAAGACGTCGATGATCTTCAGCTCGGGCTCGTCCATGCCGCCATAGAGGTGGTTGAGGAACATTTCCTTGGTCAGGGTCGTGCCCTTCCGGAGGGAGAGGAGTTCCAGCATCTGGTACTCCTTGCCCGTCAGGTGCACCCGGTTGTTGTTCACCTCCACCGTCTTGGCGTCGAGGTTGACCAGGATGTCGCCTGTGCGGATCACGGACTGGGCGTGGCCCTTGGACCGGCGGACCACGGCGTGGATCCGGGCGACCAGTTCGTCCTTGTGGAAGGGCTTGGTCATGTAGTCGTCGGCACCGCCGCCGAGCGTCTTGACCTTGGTGTCGATCTCCGAAGTGCCGGAAAGGATCATGATGGGCGTGTCGATCTTGCCGACCCGCAGGTTCCGCAGCACGTCCATGCCGCTCATGTCGGGCAGGTTCAGATCCAGAAGGATCAGATCGTAGTCATAGATCTTGCCCAGATCGATGCCTTCCTCACCCAGGTCCGTCGTATAGACATTGAACCCCTCAGACTTGAGCATCAATTCAATGCTCTGCGCTGTCGCGCTGTCGTCCTCGATAAGCAGTACGCGCATACTTGCCTCCTTGCCCCTCCGGCCCGGGCGCTGATTCGCTTCGCGACGCGCCCCGGCAAACTCACCCTGCCAGAGGGTTAATTTAAGAAAGGTTAATGTTGGTAACCTTGCTGTGAAAAGCGTTAACCCGGTTCGCGAATCGGCTGCAAGCCCGCGCTTCCTGGCGCGGCTTCGGGCCTGTTGAATCTTTTGTGATTGGACATCCCCTGCGAATGCCTGTGGCTCGCCCGGAGTGGCGCCCGGGCGCTTGAGGCCCATATAGGGGGTGCCGGGCGTCGTCGCCGGCCAGCAGGAGGTCAGGGCATGTCTCCGGATTTGGACGCCGATCCCGGTCCCAGCGGCCTCGCCGAGGCCGGCGCCGGGATCTTTCCTGAGGATTGCGGCGACCCGGACCTGTCCGCGCCGCTGGAGGCCCTTCCCCCCCAGCCCTTCAGCCTCGGGGATGAGATCAGGCTGCGACCGGGGCGCACCCTTGGGCGCGCCCTCTTTGCAGGCCTGATCCTTGGCCTCGTCCTTGGGCGCTCTTGGCTTGCAGATCGCCGGGCGGCACTGGTGTAAGGGGCCTGATCCCGTTCCCGGCTCTTCACAGCTGATTAAGCGTGTAGGACACAAGTTGCGTTCCTGAGTCGCGTCTGGAGACTGCGTCTTGCACAACCTCGTCGAGGCCGTTGAGAAGCTGGACCCCCTGGTGGTGACCGGGCGGGTTGCAGCGGTCTCGGGCCTTCTCATCGAAGCCCGCGGCGGCATGACCCGGCTGGCGGTCGGCGCCCGGGCAGAGATCGAGCGGAGGGGTGCGCCGCCCCTGGCCGCCGAGGTGGTGGGTTTCCGGGACTCCCGCGCCCTGCTCATGCCCTTTGGTCCCGTGGAGGGCATAGCGCCCGGCGCGGCAATTCACATCGACCCCCAGGGATCCGCCGTTCATCCGACACAGGGCTGGCTCGGGCGCATCGTGAACGCCTTTGGTGAACCTATCGACGGCAAGGGCCCGCTACCGCGCGGGGTCGCCGGTTATCCGCTCCGCGCCGCGCCGCCGCCCGCTCACGCCCGCGACCGGGTGGGGCCCAGGCTGGACCTCGGCGTCCGCGCGATGAATGTCTTCACCACCTGCTGTCGCGGGCAGAGGCTGGGGGTCTTCTCCGGCTCCGGGGTTGGCAAGTCGGTGCTTCTCTCCATGCTGGCCCGCCAGTCCGAGTGCGACGCCGTCGTGGTCGGCCTGATCGGCGAGCGGGGCCGGGAGGTGCGTGAATTCATCGAGGAGACGCTCGGCGAGGAAGGTCTCAAGCGGGCCGTCGTCGTGGTCGCCACCTCCGACGAGCCGGCGCTCAAGCGACGGCAGGCGGCCTACATGACCCTGGCCATCGCCGAGTACATGCGGGACCAGGACCTGGAGGTTCTTTGCCTGATGGACTCGGTGACCCGCTTCGCCATGGCCCAGAGGGAGATCGGGCTCGCCGCGGGTGAACCCCCGACCACCAAGGGATACACGCCGACCGTCTTCACGGAGCTGCCAAAACTTCTGGAGCGCGCCGGCCCGGGCCCTGTGCGCCCTGACGGTACGCGTGGCGGGCCCATTACCGGCCTCTTCACCGTCCTCGTGGACGGCGATGACCACAACGAACCGATCGCCGACGCCGTTCGGGGTATCCTCGACGGCCACATTGTCATGGAGCGGGCCATCGCTGAGCGCGGACGCTTCCCGGCGATCAATGTCCTGAAGTCGATCAGCCGGACCATGCCCGCCTGCCAGGACACCCGGGAACGGGCGATCGTTCGCGATGCCCGCCAGGTACTCTCGGCCTACGCCAATATGGAGGAACTGATCCGTATCGGCGCCTACCGGGCGGGATCGGACCCCATGGTCGACAGGGCCATCGCCCTCAATCCGGCCCTCGAAGCCTTCCTGGGACAGGACAAGGATGAGGTTTCGAGCCTTCCGGAGTCCTTCTCGAGGCTTGAACAGATCCTTGCCGGCGGCGGCGCATGAGCTGGGACGAGAGCCTTGTCCGCATCGCGGGATACGAGGTGGAGACTGTCCGCAAGCGCCTTGCCGAAGTCTTGGCCCGCCGGGAGGTGGCGGAAATGGGGCTTGTGGTTCTCGACGCCCAGATCGAGGCGGAGGCGGACTTCATCCGGAGCGATCCCGTCGCCGCCTTCCATCATCCGGGCTTCCTTGCCGGATGTAAGGCGCGCCGGATGACCCTTCTTTCGGCCCTCGAGCTGGTCCTGGCCGAAGAGGCTGGGGCCCGTGACGCCCTTGTGGAAGCCTTCGAGACCCAGAAGAAATATGAAAACGTAGCAGACGGATTGGCCCGGCGGCGCGTCCAGGAGGCTGCGCGCCGGGATGCCGCGGAACTCGACGAAATGGGAATCCTGAGGGCTGGCCGGGCGTCAGCGGGGGGCTGAGGTCAGCGGCCCTCGCCGCCGCCAACGCCTGGGTCATTGGCCTGGCGAAGGGCGTGGATGTCGTCACTGAGCCGGAAGAGCGCCACATAGAGCTCGCAGAAGGCCCTCCAGAGCAGGGCCAGAATGCCGATCACCAGGGCACCGCCAACCAGAACGGCCAGGCCGAGCAGGATACCGAACGGGAATTTCTCGCGGATGGCCACGCCTACGGCCGTGCCGATGAAGCCGAAGCCGACAAGGGCGGTGATCCCCAGGCCCGACCAGTAGATCAGGTGGATGACCTGTCGGGTCATCAGGGTATCGAAGGACATCAGCTCCCAGAACATGTCCGAGGTGAAGCGCGCCGGGCGGCTGTTGGGTTTCAGTTCAAACATCAGCTTTCCATGCCCTGTTCGGCGCTGGCCTGGGAGGACAACTCGCTAGCAGTCAGCGGCGCCCGCCGCAACTCGCCCCCGGTTTGATCCACGACGCGATCTCCCTCGACCATCAGATCACCCCCACGGTCTTGAGCCGAGCGCGGGGGTGGACTTCGTTCTGGCTCATGACCGGGGTCTGGCCTCGGAAGCGCTCTATCAACGAGCGGACATAGGGGCGGATTCCCGGGCTGGTGAGCAGGACCGGAGACTCCCCAGCCTGGGCTGCGCGCTCGAAGGCGTCGCCAACCCCACGGATGAACTCCTGGAGCCGCGAAGGTGCCATGGACAGCTGGCGGTCTTCGCCTGACCCGACCAGGGACTCGGCAAAGGCGGTCTCCCAGTCTGGAGAGAGGGTGATGATCGGCAGGGCACCGTCGTCCCCGCGGTGGGCGAAGGAGAGCTGTCGGGCCAGCCGGGCCCTGACCTGCTCGACGAGGCTGGTGAGCGAAGCGCTGTGCGGCGCCGCCTCGCCGAGCCCCTCGAGGATGGAGGGCAGGTCGCGGATCGAGACGCGTTCGCGCAGGAGGGCCTGCAGGACCCTCTGGAGCGTGGTCGCCGAGACCACCGAGGGGACGAGGTCGTCGACCAGCTTCTTCTGTTCGGACGGCAGATCCCGGAGCAGCTTCTGGACCTCCGAATAGGACAGCAGATCCGGCATGTTTTCCTTGAGGATCTCGGTGAGATGGGTGGTGAGCACGGTCGCGGGGTCGACCACAGTGTAGCCGCGGAAGGTCGCCTCCTCCCGGAGGCTGTCCTCGATCCAGGTCGCCGGCAGTCCGAAGGCTGGCTCGCGCATATGCTCGCCCGGCAAATCCACCTGCCCACCCCGCGGGTCCATGGCCATCAGGCTTCCCAGGCGCACTTCTCCTGATCCGGCCTCCAGTTCCTTGATGCGGATGAGGTAGCCTTGGGCGGGCAGCCGCATGTTGTCGAGGATCCGGACCGGCGGCATCACAAAGCCGAACTCCGCCGCGAGGGTCTTGCGCAGGGCCTTGATCTGGTCTGTCAGGCGACGGCCTTCAAGGTCGTTGATCAGGGGCAGCAACCCGTAGCCAAGCTCGATCTTGATCTCGTCCATGGCAAGGGTCTGGCTGATGTGCTCCTCGGTTTCCGGCAGGGATCTGCCGGGGTCCTCTTTCCCCAGGAACTCAGCTATCCGCGCATTCGAGGATCGCTTCCAGGCGAGGAAGCCGGCGGCGATGGAGAGCAGGGCAAAGGGTATCACTGGCATGCCCGGGATGAGGGCAACCACGCCCGACGTTGCCGAGACCATGCCCAGGCTGATGGGGTTCATGGCCAACTGGGTGACCAGCGCCTTGTCCGTCGAGCCATCGACGCCTGCGTTGGACACCAGGAAGCCGGCGGCGATCGAGATGATCAGGGCCGGAATCTGGGTCACCAGGCCGTCGCCGATCGTCATGATGGTGTAGGTGGATGCAGCCTGCGCCAGCGGAACGCCATGCTGCAGGGTCCCGATGAGGATGCCGCCGATGATGTTGATCGCCACGATCATCAGCCCGGCGATGGCGTCGCCGCGGACGAACTTCGAAGCACCGTCCATCGAGCCGAAGAAGGTCGATTCCTGTTCGAGCTCCTTGCGGCGTTGGCGCGACTCTTCCTGGTCGATCAGGCCCGCTGAAAGGTCGGCGTCGATCGCCATCTGCTTTCCGGGCATGGAATCGAGGGTGAATCGAGCCGCGACCTCAGCGATCCGGCCTGAACCCTTGGTGATGACGATGAAGTTCACGATCACCAGGATGGCGAAGACGATGATGCCGATCGTGAAATTGCCTCCGGTCATCAGGCGACCGAAGGACTCAATGACCTTGCCCGCGCCGTGTACGCCTTCATGACCGTGCGCCAGGATGAGCCGGGTCGAGGCTACGTTCAGGGCCAGCCGGAACAGGGTCGTGACCAGCAGGACCGTCGGGAAGGCTGTGAAGTCGAGAGGCCTACGGATGAACAGCGAGGTCATCAGGATGAGGATGGACGACGTCATCGAGATCGCCAGCAGCGCGTCCAGAAGGAAGGCCGGCACGGGCAGGATCAGCAGGACCAGAACGGACACGACGCCAAGGGCCAGCGCCACCTCACCCCGCAATAACCAACTGAGGACCAGGGCGGGGGTCAGTTTGCGGGGCTCGGCCCCATTGAATGTTGTGTCAGCCACGGATCAGGTCCTCAGGCCGCGCTCGCGCCCATTTGGGGCGCCGGGACGCTGATGCCGGCCTCGGTGTACTCTTTGAGCTTGTTGCGGAGGGTCCGGATCGAGATGCCCAGGATGTTCGCCGCATGGGTACGATTGCCAAAACAGTGTTCCAGGGTGTCGATGATCAGCTGCTGCTCCATGGCCGCGACGGTCTGGCCGACAAAGCTCCGCGAGATCGCCTCTGCCGTGGTGGCCGCGACCTGGGCGGCGCGGGCACCCGCGTCGGAGGGGCCAAGAGGTTGGCCATCTGGAAGGCGGACCGCGCCTTCCTCGATGATGTCCCCGCTGGCCAGCAGAACCGCCCTATGCATGGCGTTCTCAAGCTCTCGCACATTGCCGGGCCAGCGATGCCCCAGAAGGCGCCGGCGAGCCTCGGCCGAAAGGATGCGGGGTGGAAGCCCGTTCGCCGCGGCGTACTTGCGGATGAAGAACTCAGCCATCGGCAGTATGTCGCCGGGACGTTCGCGAAGCGGCGGCAGCCTCAGATTGACGACGTTGAGCCTGTAAAGCAGGTCCTCGCGGAAGGTTCCGTCCCTTACAGCCTGCACCAGGTCCCGGTTCGACGTGGCCAGGATGCGGATGTCGACCCTTACCGGCTGGGAGCCGCCGACCCTGTCGATCTCGCGTTCCTGGATGGCCCGCAGAAGCTTGGCCTGCAGCCGGGTATCCATCTCCGAGATTTCGTCCAGCAGCAGGGTCCCGCCATTGGCTTCCTCGAACTTGCCGATACGGCGGGCGAGGGCACCGGTGAAGGCACCCTTCTCGTGACCGAACAGTTCGCTTTCGAGGAGGTTCTCAGGGATGGCGGCGCAGTTCACCGAGATGAAGGGCTTGCTGGTCCGACGGGACTTCTGGTGGACGTGGCGGGCGACGATCTCCTTGCCGGAGCCGCTCTCTCCAGTGATCAGGATCGAGGCCTCCGACGGTGCCACCTGCTCGGCCATGGCGATGACCGCCCGCATGGCCGGGTCCTCGGCGATCATCGGGCGATTGTCGTCGGACACAGCGGCCAGGACCGCAGCGATCATCTCTGCGTCCGGCGGAAGGGGAATGAACTCCTTGGCACCCGCCCGGATGGCATCGGCCGCCTTTCGGGCGTCGGAATCAACGCCGCAGGCCACCACCGGCACCCGGATGCGCTCGGCTTCGTTGGCGGCGATGAGGGCGGCGATATCCAGGTTGTAGTCCACCAGCAGCAGGTCCGCGCCCTGTCCGGCCCGCAGGGCGTGGGTGGCCGCCGCTATAGTCTCCACGTGGCTGACCTTCGCCCCCTGCGCCATCGCCATCTTCACGGCGGCCGCCAATTGTCCGTTCAGTTGTCCAACGACTAGAAGCCGCATGATCCGTCTCCGCTTCGACCCCGGGTCCCTAGGACTGGGTGTCGCCGTCCTTGATGATTTCCGTCATGGTCACGCCGAGGCGCTCGTCGACGATGACGACCTCACCGCGCGCGACCAGGCGGTTGTTGACGTAGATGTCGATGGCCTCGCCGACCCGTCGGTCCAGCTCCAGCACGCTGCCGGAGTTGAGCTGCAGCAGTTGCGAGACGCTCATGGTGGCCCGGCCGAGAACAGCCGAGATGGACACAGGGACATCGAAGATGGGTGCAAGATCCGATGCGGTCTTCTCGCCCGTGTCTTCGCCCGGATGCGGCGGGGTATCGGCCGGACCCAGTTCGTCAAGATCGAGATCATTGTCGCTCATGTCGTTCAGCCTTCCCCACCGGGGTGCAGAGGTTCAGCGTGCATGCCTTCGGCGGCCAGGGCGGCCTCGAGGGCCTTTCCGACCCGCAGCGCTGCGTCTTCGGGATCGAAGCTGGCGGCGCCGTCGCCAAAATCCAGGGTAAAGGCGGCTCCGATCCGGTCGGCATCCTCGCGGACCAGGATCTGCCCGGCGAATCCGATAGCTGCCGCGGTGTCGGACAGGGTTTCACCGACCACGGCCGCCAGCGCAGGCGACACGCTCACGATCAATCGCGGTTCAGACTCGATTTCGTCGGCGAGGGCGGCGAGGGCGCTCTCCAGGGCCGCCCGTGGGAAGAGGCCCAGGACCTCGCCCGTTATGGCGCGGGCGCAGGCAAGTGCGAGGGCTGCAGAGCCCTCCCGGTGGGCATGGGCCACGTGCGCCAGGCTGCCCAGCCCATGCTCAGCGTGCTTGGAGATTTCTGCAAGCGCCCGCGCCTGCAGGGCCGATATCTCGCCAAGCACCTTCTGCTCGCCGTCGGCGAAGGCGCGGGCGCGAACGGCCTCCACCTCATCGACCGTGAAGTAGCGCTTTGGCCGGGGCGCGCCGTGCGCGACATTTCCCGCGCCGTCAAACACGGTGTCGAAGCTAAATCTTTCGAGGAGGGGCTCGGCCATCAGTAGATCAGCTCGTCATCGCCGCTCGAGCCGGCGAGCATGATCTCGCCCTTCTGCGCCAGATCCTTCGCCGACTGGACCATGGCCATCTGAGCCTGGTCGACATCGCGGAGCCGGACGGGGCCCATGTTCTCCATGTCCTCCCGCAGGATCCGGGCGGCACGCTCGGACATGTTGGAGAAGAACAGGTTCCGCAGATCCTCGGATGCGCCCTTCAGGGCAAGGCCGAGCTGGGCCTTGTCTACCGCCCTGAGCAGGGTCTGGACCCCGCCGGGATCAAGCTTGGAGAGGTCCTCGAAGACGAACATAAGGGCCCGGATACGCTCGGCGCTGTCGCGGTTCCGCTCCTCGAGGGCCGAGATGAAGCGGGTCTCGGTCTGCCGGTCGAAGGAGTTGAAGATATCCGCCATCATTTCGTGGCTGTCGCGCTTGGAGGTACGGGCCAGGTTCGACATGAATTCAGTGCGCAGGGTCTGCTCAATCTTGTCGAGGATCTCGCGCTGGACCGGCTCCATGCGGAGCATCCGGGTCACGCATTCCATGGCGAAGTCCTCGGGCAGGGCACCGAGGACGCGGGAGGCATGGTCCGGCTTGACCTTGGAAAGGACGACGGCGACGGTCTGCGGGTACTCGTTCTTCAGGTAGTTGGCGAGGACGCCTTCGCTGACATTGCCCAGCTTGTCCCACATGGTCCGGCCGGCCGGACCGCGGATTTCCTCCATGAGGCCGTCGACCTTGTCGGGGTCGAGGAAGGAGGCGAGGAGCCGCTGGGTCTGCTCGAACGAGCCCATGACGGTGCCGCCGCCGGAGATGTTCGAGATGAATTCGACCAGAAGCACCTCGACGACGTTGGACGTGACGTTGCCGAGGGTGGCCATGGCCTGGGAGACCTCTTTGATCTCCTCCTCGTCCAGCATCTGCCAGATCGCGGTGCCCTCCTCCCCCAGGGTCAGAAGAACAATCGCAGCCTTCTCCGGCCCCGTCAGCATGGCGGCGTCGGTGATCATGCCGCCTTTTTGGGGTCCTCGGCTCATGTCGGCTGGTGCAGCCAGGTGCGCAGCAGTGCCACCGACTCCTCAGGGTGGGACTCCACGAACTCTGCCACGCGCTTGATCGAACTGGCCTTGACCTGGCCCTCGATCCTGGCGATCGCGATCCGCTGCTCCATCTCGCTCTGGTCGGGCCCGGGCAGGGCGAGCGGATCCCCGGTCGAGGGATCCATCGGCAGCATCATCTGCTGTCCATCTGCCGTCGTGACCAGCCGGGTCACGCCAGTCCGAGCCCCCGCCGAGCCGTTGAACAGGGGCCGGACCACGAAGAAGATGGTCAGCAGGGCAACAATCAGCAGGATCACCCACTGGACGATCTGCATGATGTCGTTCTTGTCGAAGCCCATCAGGGGGTTGGCGGTCACGACGCCACCGCCGGTGTCGGCGCGGGGGAACTGGACGTTGATCACCGTAACCTGATCGCCTCTCTGGGCGTCGAAGCCGACGGCGGTCCGAACCAGCTGCTCGATCCTCTGCATTTCCGCCGCCGGACGGGCCGTGTAGGCGCCGGGCTTGCCGTCCGTGCCGGCCGGGGCCGTCACGCCATCCACAGCCACGGCGACCGAGAGGCGCTTGACCTGTCCGGGCTCCTTGACCTCGGTGCGCACGGTCTTGGAGATGTCGTAGTTCGTCGTCGTGCCGGTCCGCCCTGACGCCGAATTCACATTGCCTTCCGCATTCGGAGGCGCGCCGGGGATGTTGGCCGCCGCGGTGACGGCGCCGGTCTGGTTCGGCTGGTTTTCGTTGGCGTTTTCTTCGCTGGTGGTCTCCGAACGCACCACCTGACCATCAGGGTCAAAGGTTTCCTCCTGGATGGTCACCTGGGAGAGATCAAGGTCAGCCGTGACGTTGACCCGCGCCTTCCCGGGCCCGACGACGCCCTCCACCAGGGTCTTGACCGTCTTTGCGACCCTGGCCTCGACAGCGGACTTCCGGCCATCGGCGGCCATGGCGTCACCCTCGCTGCCACCGGAAAGGGTCTTGGCGTGCTGGTCGACCACCGTGACTCTGTCGGGCTTCATGTTGGGGACGGCGCCCGCCACCAGATTCTGGATGGCGCGGACCTGGTCCGGCGTGGGCTCCCGGGCACCAACCGCGATGCTGACGGAGGCCGAGGCCTGCTGGATCTCGTCCTCGAACAGCTCCTTCTTGGGCAATACCAGGTGGACCCGTGCCGAGGTGACACCGTCCAGGCTCTGGATGGTCCGGGCCAACTCGCCCTCCAGGGCGCGCTGGCGGTTGAGTTGCTGGACGAAGTCCGTCTGGCCGACGACGCTGGTCTGGTCGAAGATTTCGTAGCCGACCGAGCCTGCCGTCGGCAGCCCCTTGCCAGACAGCAGCAGTCGGGTGGTCGCGACCTCGTCCCTCGCCACCATGAGGGTCGATCCGTCGCCCTTGGCCTCGTAGCGGATATTGGCCTGGTCCAGGGCGCGGGTGATTTCCCCGGCCTCCTTGAGGTCGAGGTTTGAGTACAGAAGGGCGTTCGGACGGCCCATGTTCATGAACAGGGCCCCAAGGGCCGCGGCGATACCTACGCCGATGCCGGCGAAGGCCGCGAGGCGGCCGAGACCAAATCTCTGCAGAGCGGCGAAGAAACCGTTCAAGGTCCTCAGTCTCCCACCGTCGGCTACAAGGGGTGCAGTTCCTGCCGACGAATAGGCAGGAATTACCCAGTGGTTGGTAAACGAGGAGTTTACGCGGTCGTTTTGGTGGGCCGGTCGTGAGGATCGCTGGATCGTATTCCGATAGGTGGGAACGGGTTATCGGATCGAAACAGGATCCAGGCGCTATCCAGCCCAGGGCGAGAGGCCGCCCCAGAGCACCAGCAGCAGGCCGAAGAGCAGGGACAGGCCGACGGTTGCGATGTAGCCGATGCGCCGGCCTGGGCTCCAGCTGTCCAGGCGGCGTCCGCTGCGGATCACCAGGGGGGCAAGGCCTGCGCAGACCAGGGTCATGAAGGTCGCCACCAGGGCCGTAGCTGAGGCTACGAGCAGGTTGAGCCCCGGCCATTCGTACAGGAGCTGGTCCGAGGGTGTTGTCACCATCCAAAGTCCCGAGAGCCCCAGGGCGACAAGCCACAAGGCGGACTGCAGCGCCAGCAGGACGCCAGCACGCGCCTGGATCGGCGTCTGGCGGAAGTCCCGGCGATTTCGGAACATGGCACCCCAGAGCGTAGCGGCGCTGGCGAGGGCGGTCGCGGCTGCGCCCACCCCGAGAAGGCTGATCCGGCTCCACCAGGGCGCGCGCTCATACACCTGGGTGTTGAGCGCCGTCAGCATCCGAGCGGCGCGGTTGCCTTCGATCTTGAACACCCGGCGTTCGTATCCCGTATCCGATATGAAGAGCCCCGACTTCGGCGAGCCTTCTGGAACCCACGTCTGGGAGCGGCCCCCTTCGCGGGTCACTAACCGGCCTTCCGGTGTCACCTGCACGGTCAGGCCGCCATTGAGGCGAGCCAGCATGCCCTCAAGGCCTGAATAGGCCCGGCGTGTGCCCAGGTAACGGCCTTCGTAGAGTGCGCGATCGGCGTAGAGCCCCGGTGCCGCCGGACGCGGCCAGGCCGTGGAGTTCTGCCCGACCTGCTCCACCACCCGGGCCGCAAACCTCTGGGTGAGAACCCGACCTGTGCTGGTATTGGTGCTGATGAAGATCCCAAGGCGAAGATCCGGAACAATCGTCATGTTGGTCATGAAGGTCTGGGTCGCCCCATCATGGCCATAGCCGGAAAGGCCCCCGGGTAGCGCATAGGTGATGAAGCCGCGCCGCCAGCCGTTGATCCCGGGCGGGGTCCGCCTGAGGGGTTGGGCGAGGGCCTGGTTCGTCGCCTCGCCCCAGACGCGGGTTTCGCCCGAGAGGCCGCCGCCTAGCAGGGTGAGCATGTAGCGGGCCATGTCATCCGCGGTAGAGGAGGCTGAACCGGCCGGGGCGACCTGGCCGATGTACTCGAAGGGTTCGGCGCGCAACCCGACCCCGGTCCAGGAAAAACCCCTGGAGAGGTCCGCCGCGAGGGCCGGTGCCATGGGAGCCGGGAGGTCCTGCCGGGCTGGACGCGGCTCACGGAAGCTTGTCCGCTCCATCCCCATGGGCTCGAACAGGCTCTCCTCGGCCAGGCGCTCGAAGGTCTTTCCCGAGGTCCATGCGGCTGCCTTGCCCGCCAGGGCGGCGCCATAGTTGGAGTAGCTGGAGAGGACGCCCACCGGCCGCACTCGGCGCGGCCGCTCCTGGCGGAGATAGACGGCGAGGGGGCGGATACGCGTGGGGTCCCGCTCAAAGAGGTGCCCGAGGGCCCGGTCCTCAAAGCCCGCCGAGTGCGACATCAGGCTCTCCAGTGTCACCGGGGCCGGATAGCCCTGGTCGCGCACCTGAATGGCTTCCGGCAGGAACAGGTTGACGGGTGCCTGCAGGCGCAGTCGCCCAGCCTCAGCCTCCTTCAGGACGGTTAGCCAGGTAAAGGTCTTCGAAACCGAGCCAAGGCGGAACAGGGTCCGGTCGGGATCCACGGGTCGCCAGGGATCGAGCGAGGCTGCGCCATAGCCCTTCTTCAGGACGACCCGGCCGTCCTGGACGATCGCCACCGTCGCGCCGGCGATATGGTCCTGGACCAGGGAGTCGCGGACCAGACCGTCGACGAAGGCTTCCAGCGCGGGATTCTGTGGGGTGTCCGCCAGCCTTGTTTCCGATGCCTTGCCGGCGCCTGCAGGGGTCCGGGTCGAGGCTGGCTTCCCGGCGACGGTCGCGCCTGCGCCCGCTGCCGGGCCTTCAGCCGCAAGCGCACGCCAGGGAGTCGCAAGGGCCAGAGTCAGGGTCAGCGCTGCGAACAGGCGGGCGATGGAGAGGTTCATGGGGAAGGGGCCCGTGCCGGAAAGGCGTAGAACGGCAGGACGGGCCGCAGTTGCGGGCCGATGAAGAGTTGAGGCTCCGAGGGTGGGCGAATCCCCTCCTTGATCTCCCGCTCTGCGACGCAGACCCGGACCTGGCCGGCGAGGGATGCAAAGTTCTTGGCCGACGGCGCGCTTTGCAGGAAGCATTCGTCGAAGAAGGGATACCGGTTTGACTCCCCGCAGCCGAAGGAGGTGCGGTCGGGGCGCGCCGCGGTCAGGACCATCCGGTTCGGCGCGCTCAAGTCGGGCACGAAGACCCCGGAGAAACAGGCCGAAATCACCGCAATGGTCGGCCGCGTCCCGCAGGTCCTGTCCAGCATGGCAGCAAGAATGTCCGGTGGCAGGATGGACTGGTCGACAACCACACCCTGCGGTGCCCCGTGCGATGTGAGATAGACTAGGCAGCCTTCCGGTCCGCCCGAGGTGAGCTTGGTCAGTCCCTCGAAGATCGCTTTAATGTCGGACTTTGCGGGACGGTCCTTGGCGTAGCGTTCTGGCCGGACCGAGTATTGCAGGATTTTGGCCGGCGAGAAGCCGAGGCGGACGAGCTCGGCGGAGACATCATGCCGGGCGTTGTCGAAGGCTTCGGTCGCGCCGCCGCCGGACCCGCGCCAGTCGCCGGCGATGACGACGGCCGCCCACTTTCCGAAGGCGGTGTCGGCTGCCTGCGCCCGCCCTGCAAGGGCCAGGAACAGGGTGACCAGGAGCAGGATGGGCAGGCGCGCCGAGGACATTCAGCTCTTGTAGGATTTGAAGGGGGTCGGCACCGCGGTCCCGGTGGCCTTGGCCAGAAGCCGGCCCTCGGGGTCGTAGAGTTCGCCCTCGGTAAAGGCCAGGGTCCGCCCCCACTTTGCGACCCGGCCGACGCCGCGGATCGGGCCCGGCTGGGCGGGGCGGAAGAAGGAGGTCTTCATCTCCGCAGTCGGGGCGACGTGCGTCATGCCGGAAGCGACCATGCAGGCCACAGACATGCACTCATCGAGCATGGCGCAGAGGTAGCCGCCCTGAATCTGCTTCATGGGATTGAGCAGCAGCTCGGCACGAGCCTCGAAGGCGACCTCGACCGACTTGTCAGCCTGGCTTACCGCGACGATCCGGAATCCCAGCGTCTGGGAGCCGGTCGGCTGGTTCTTTGTCCTCTGGAACCGGGCCAGGATGGCTTCGTCCGTGAGGGGTTCCGGGGTGTCTGCCGGGCGGGTCTCCGGTGGGATCTCTGACACGGTATGAAGCCTCACTTCTTTCGGAATTGGTCGAGGGAAATGACCTTCGGAGAGTCAGGCTCAGGCTCCGGAACTGACTTCGGTGCGATGGAGTCGACCGGTGGCGGCGCGGCGGCCGAGACTGGCCCGGTGGCTTCGGCCTCGAACTGCAGCAGGAACTGTACGCTGGGATCGTAGAAGCGGCTCATGGCGGCGTAGGGCACGGTCAGTCTCTGCGGCCGGCCGCCGAACTTGAGCGTCACGGAAAAGCCGACCGCGTCCAATTCGAGGTCCCAGAATTGATGTTGAAGGACAATGGTCATCTCGTCCGGATAGCGCGACAGCAGGTCTTCCGGCCCTTCGACGCCGACGGCGCCGGTCTTGAAGGTCAGGTAGAGGTGATGAGCGCCTGGAAGCCCTCCGGGCTCGCCGGCCCGGATAAGAGCGGCGCGGACAACCCCGCGCAGGGCCTCCTGGGCCATGGCCTCATAGTTCATGAGGTCCTGGGCGGGTGGTTCCTGAGCCATTTGGGTCCTGTCCAGAGGTCGTTCGCCAAACTAGCGCCCCGGGCGCATCGCGCAAGGTTCCATCCCCCGGCACGGTGCGGGGGCAGGATTCTGAAGAGGGGTCCGGATGCAGGAAGGTGGAGGGGTTCTGTTGCCAGGCCCCCTCCCGGCCCCGCCTGACGCTGCTAAGACGCCAGGGCTTCAGGTCGAAACCCGTCGGGTCGCTTACGCGGCCAGACGAACCTCTCCAGCGAAGTTATCGTTCGCATTTAGATTAAGGCCCGAAACGGTGGGCCAAGCCGGAAGAAAGCAACACCTTTACACGTCTGTCGATGCTGATCGGCCCCGCATTTCCCCGCCGGGGCGAGGGAAGGAGTTTGGTGGAGCCGCCGGGAATCGCACCCGGGTCCAGTCCGCTTATTTCGTGCGCGTTTATCCCCATAGTCCGGCGAACCGGACAGCCTCTATGTAGTGCAGGCAGTGCGAAATCTCAATCCCTCAAGGGCTCCGACGGCTCTGCGACCGGTGTCGTAAATTCCCTGTTCACCAAATCCATGGAACGGCGCACACTGAAATCTCAGAAAAAATGGGAGGACTTCATGTCCAAGATGTTAGCGGAATTCATCGGCACGCTTACCCTCGTGCTTTTCGGGTGCGGCTCGGCCGTACTCGCCGGAGCTGACAATGTCGGCCAACTCGGCGTTTCTCTCGCCTTTGGCGGTGCGATCATCGCCATGGCCTATGGCATTGGCCCGATCTCTGGCTGCCACGTAAACCCCGCCGTCAGCCTGGCCGTCTTCATCGCCGGGCGCATGAACCTTAAGGACATGGTCAGCTACTGGGCGGCCCAGTTCGCTGGGGCGCTGGCGGGCGCCGCCATCCTCGCCGCCATCGTGGGCTCCACGGCCCATTTGGGTCAGAATGGCTGGGGTCCGGGTTATCTGGGCGAGTTCAGCCAGCAGTCAGCCCTGATCTTCGAGATCGTGATGACCGCCCTGTTCGTCATCGTGATCCTGGGTTCGACCTCCGAAAAGGCGTCGGCGGGCTTCGCAGGCCTCGCCATCGGCGTGACCCTGGCGGTGATTCACATTGTCGGAATTCAGGTCACGGGCGTCTCGGTCAATCCGGCCCGCAGCTTCGGACCCGCCATCCTTGCGGGTGGTCAGGCCCTGTCCCAGCTCTGGCTGTTCTTCGTGGCACCGGTCATCGGCGCCGTGATCGGCGCCTCCCTCTACAGGGCTCGCCTGCTGTCCTGATCCTGGCAACACATCGACGCGACGGCCCGGGTGGAAACGCCCGGGCCGTCTGCGTTTCAGAGGGTCTCGGCGCCCCGGGTAATCGACAGAACCCCGGTCCGGGCCAGTTCGACCAGCCCCAGGGGGCGCATGAGGTCGATGAACTTGTCGATCTTCGACGACGGCCCGGTCACCTCGAAGATGAAGCTGTCGATCGTCGTGTCCAGGACCCGGGCCCGGAAGATCTCGCTGATCCTCAGGGCCTCGACCCGCTCAGCACCGACCCCGCGAACCTTCACCAGGGCCAGTTCCCGCTGTAGCCCATTGGGATCGCGGGTCACGTCCTGGACGTGGCGCGCCGCCACCATCTTCTGGAGCTGGGCTTCGATCTGGGTCAGAACCTGCGGAGCGCCGCGGGTGACGATCGTGACCCGGCTGGTGTGGGCGTTCCGGTCGGTCTCCGCGACCGTCAGGCTCTCGATGTTGTAGCCGCGGGCCGCAAACAGGCCGACAAGTCGGTGCAGGACACCCGGCTCGTTGTCCACCAGGATGGCGAAGGTGGCGAGGCTCTCGATCTGCTCGGCATGGTCGAGATCGTAGACGGAGGCGGGTTGAGGGTCGGTCATGGTCGGGGTTCCCTGATCTTTGGGCGAGGTGTCACAAGCCGACGCGGTCGGCAAGGGCTGGCGGCGGTCTCGCCTAATGTGACAGTTGCCGGAGTGCTCAGCCGAATCGGTCGGGAGTCAGCTGGCATTCGCCGGCGGCGGCCCGGGTGGGAGGCATGGAAGGGTTTTGGATGTTGGCTTTTTTTCAGCCTCCTATGCCGCGGAACGAAGGGTTCTTGGGTCCCTTCGAGGCGCACGCAGCGACCCGGGTTGCAGGGTCGACTGAACTCTGCGCTGAGACCGGGGGTGCCATCACCCTGTTCCAGTCAGGCCTGATGGCTGCCGGATCTTATGGGTTCGGCCGCCTTCTCAGACTGGGGGGCAGCTGATGGGCGGAAAGTCTGTGCGGGCTCGGCCGGCCCCGGTGGGGACCGGGCGCCTGGCCCAGTACGCCGTCCTGGCCTGGCGGCCCTCCGCGTCCGGCGGCATCGAGGTCCTGCTGATCACCTCCCGCGAGACCCGTCGCTGGGTGGTGCCGAAGGGTTGGCCGATCAAGGATCTCAGGCCGCACCAGACGGCGGCCCGGGAGGCCTGGGAGGAGGCTGGCGTGGAGGGCAGGACCGGGGCCCGCAAGATCGGCGTCTTCGACTACGACAAGCGCCTGTCCAGCGGGGCTCTCCAGCCCGTCAGGGTCAAGGTCTACCCGCTCCGTGTCGAGACCGAGCATGACGAATGGCCCGAGGCCGGCCAGCGGGAAAGGATCTGGCTTGCGCCGGATGAGGCCGCTGTCCGTGTCGACGAACCCGGCCTGTCCCGCCTGCTCGCCGGATTCGCCAGGGTCGCGGGCTGAGGGTCAGGCCCTGC
The DNA here is from genome assembly GCA_903933475.1 of uncultured Alphaproteobacteria bacterium. Taxonomy (GTDB): domain Bacteria; phylum Pseudomonadota; class Alphaproteobacteria; order Caulobacterales; family Caulobacteraceae; genus Phenylobacterium. The sequence goes on from CAIZKE010000246.1 coordinate 20,461, forward strand.
GTGCGGTGATCGGCAGGGGATTGCGAAGCATTTCGCCCTTCATGGTCCCGACCCCGGCGGTCGGCGACACCGGCAGGGCCATGATTTTCTCCACTGCCTCCATCCCTTCCACGACATAGCCGAAGCAGGCGAAGCCCAGTTTATCGCCGGGCGCCGCTGGATCGGCGTCGAGATAGCTCTGGTCGCCGGCACAGATGAAGAAGTCCGAAGTCGCCGTTCCAGGCGCCCGCCGCCCCATGGAGATGGCGCCGTTGGTGTGCTTGAGCCCAGTCCGGGTCGTGGACTCGTGGCGGACGGGGGGCAGGGTCCAGGCCGGATCGTTTTGCAGGCCGCCCTGGATCACCCCGTAGTCGAAGGTCTTGGACCCCGGTGGAACGGAGCGCCGGTAAAAGGATCCATGATCCATGCGGCGTTCGTCGACATAGCGGAGGAAGTTGGCCGTCGTTGCAGGGGCCTTGTCGCCCCTCAACTCCAGAAGGATGTCGCCAAGCTTGGTTGAAAGCCGGACACGGACCAGACCGGGACTGCCGGCGGCGAGTGCGGGGCCTGCGGCCAGGAGGGCGGCGGCCAGGATGTGGCGGCGTCGGATCATCGGGACCTCCGTTGGGAACCCCAGCCTAGCCCGCGCCGGACACCCGGAAAAGCGCTGAGGCTCAGCCCGGCTCGACCTCAAGGGTCGGAGCCACCCTCACCCCGGCCCAGCGGTTGAGCACTGCGAAGAGTTTGGCCGGGACGATCGGCTTGCCGATATGGTCATTCATGCCGGCGCGCTCAGCCGCGTCCACATGTTCCGGCAGGACATTGGCCGAAAGGGCGATGATCGGCGTGGTGCTGTTCTCGGGCGACAGGCGGCGGATCGCCCTTGTGGTCGCAAAGCCGTCCATCCCCGGCATCTGGAGGTCCATCAGGATCAGGTCGAAGGTCTGCCGCACGGCCAGAGAGACCGCCTGTGCGCCCCCGGACGCCTCGTGCACCTGCTGGCCAGTGGCCTCCAGGAGCGCGCGGACGATCTCGCGGTTGGCGTCCAGGTCGTCCACGACAAGGATGCTGAGGCTCTCCCCGGGGGCTTCCTCTGCGGCGTCCGGCACGGTCTGCAACACCGGAGGTTCGGAAGCCGGCGCCCGGATGTCGAATGTGAAGGCCGAGCCGGCGCCTGGCGTAGAGGCGGCGCGGATCTCGCCGCCCATCAGGCCGGTCAGCTGGCGACAGATCGAAAGCCCCAGGCCTGTGCCCCCGTAACGGCGGCTGATGGAGCTGTCGGCCTGGGTAAAACGCTGGAAGAGGAGTTCAAGTTGCTCGGGATTGATTCCGACGCCGGTATCCCTCACCGAGATTTCCAGCACCGCGGTCTCTGCGTCATGCCTGGCATGGATGACGACCGAGCCCTTCTCGGTGAACTTGATGGCATTGCTGAGCAGGTTGGACAGGACCTGGCGCAAACGGCCACAGTCCGCGAGGACGTAGTCGGGCGCGGGGTCGGCAATACGGACCTCAAGTTTCAGGCCCTTGGCTTCCGCCCGCTCCGCGAACAGGCCCGTGGTCTCTGTGAGGAAGTCCCGGAGATGGAACGGCGCCGGGTCAAGCTCCACCTGGCCGGCCTCGAGCTTGGAGAAGTCGAGGATATCGTTCACGACAGCCAGCAGCGCTTCACCGCTGGAGATCACCTTTCCGATGTAGCCGAGCGCCGCGGAAGACTGGCCCGGAAGCTGGGCGAGCAGCCCTGAGAAGCCGATCACCCCGGTCAGGGGGGTCCGGATCTCGTGGCTCATATTGGCGAGGAACTCGCTCTTCGCCTCGACCGCGGCCTCGGCGCGGGACTTGGCCTTTCGCAGGTCCGCCTCCAGTTCATGCCTCCGCGTCACGTCCCGGAAGTTGATCACCGCCGATCGCGCCCGGCCATCCGGACCCCGGATGGCGCTGGCCTTGCCTTCATGCCAGACATGCCCAGCTGGGTGGCCTGGGCTCAGGAACCTGAATTCGCCGCGAAGCTCGCTCTCGCTTTGCTCGTCTTCGAAGGTCCGGATCATCAGGCGCGTGACCTCGCCGTGGTCATCGGGATGGACGTAGTCCATGGCCGGACGGCTGACCATGTCGTCTGCGGCATAGCCCAGGGTGGCGACCGAGGGCGAGGCGTAGAGGATCCTGCCGCCAGGGCTCAGCCAGATCACGATGTCGGTGACATTGTCGGCGAGCAGGCGGAGCTGGGCCTCGCTCTCGGCCAGGGCCTTCTCCCGGGTGCGGGCCTCAGAGATGTCCAGGGTGACGCCGAAGATGGCACCGACACGACCGGACGCACCGATTTCCGGGCTGATCTGTGTCAGCATGACCTTCCGGCGGCCATCCCTTAGCGTGGCCCGGGTCTCGATGCGCATAGGCTGCCCGGAATTGACCACCTCGCTGATCATTTCCCGGACCCGGGTCTGGTCCGCCGGATCGTGCAACAGGAAGATGTCGTCAATGCCAGCGGCACCCCCGGACTTGTCCCAGCCATAGAGGTCAAAGAGACCATCGGAGAAGGTTGCCTTCAGGGTC
>CAIZKE010000247.1 GCA_903933475.1 uncultured Alphaproteobacteria bacterium
AGCATCATGTCCCGGCCCCACAGCCTCTGCAGGCTGCGCCAGACTACGCCCCTCATGGCGGGTATCGGGTTCCGACCTACCCGTTCAGCGCGCCACCGGCCTTCAGTCCGTCAATATCGGCGTCCGAGAAGCCCCAGTCCTTCAGGGCCTCCCGGTCATGCGCGCCAATGGCCGGAGGCGGACCCTGGATAACGCCCGGGGTCTTGGAGAACCTCGGCGCTGGCGCCGGCTGCGTTACCCCCGCGACTTCCACGAAGGTCTTTCGGGCGACGTTGTGCGAATGCCTGGGTGCCTCGTCGAGGTCGAGGATCGGGGCGAAGCAGACGTCGGTGGCCTCCATGAGGTCGCACCATTCCGCCTGGGTCCGGGTGGCGATGACGGCCGCCAGTTTCGTCTTCAGGTCCGGCCAGGCGCTGCGGTCCATCTGGGACTTGAAGGCAGGGTCGGTAATCCCTGTTTTTTCAAGAAGAAGTGCATAAAACTGAGGCTCGATTGAGCCGATTGAGACCCATTTTCCGTCGGAGCACTGGTAGGTGTCGTAGAAGTGGGCTCCGCCGTCGAGCAGGTTGGACCGCCGGCTCTCGGTCCAGGCACCAGAGGCCTTGAATCCATAGAACATCGCCATGAGCGACGCCGCCCCGTCACTCATTGCGCAGTCGATGACCTGGCCCTCGCCGGTCTCGCGTGCCTTGATCACCCCGGCCAGTATGCCGAAGGCCAGGTAGAGGGCACCGCCGCCGAAGTCACCCACCAGATTGAGCGGCGGGACGGGCTTGTCTTCAGTACCGATGGCGTGGAGCGCCCCGGTGATGGCGATGTAGTTCATGTCGTGTCCGGCCGCCTGGGCATAGGGCCCGAACTGACCCCAGCCGGTCATGCGGCCAAAGACCAGTTTCGGATTGCGCTTCAGGGCCACCTCGGGACCCAGGCCGAGCCGCTCCATGACCCCGGGGCGGAAGCCTTCGAAGACGACGTCTGCGGTCTCGAACAGCTTGAGGCAGGTCTCGATGGCGGCTGGGTTCTTCAGGTCCAGGCCCACGGAGCGCCGGCCCCGGGCGGTGATGTCGGCAGGACTGCCTCGGCCTTGGCCCTTACGGTCGATCCTCACCACGTCCGCGCCAAGGTCCGAAAGGAGCATGCCGCAGAAGGGGCCGGGCCCGATGCCCGCGAATTCGATGATCTTGAGCCCGGTCAGAGGTCCCTGGCGCATGTCTGTCTCCCTCAGTTTATGAATCAAACCTGCCCCGGTTAGGACAGGTCTGGCAAGGTCAGCCGCCCCCGGGCAGGGTCTGGCCATCATCGATTGTGATCACGCTCCCCGCAATCGCCCGGGCCGCCGGACCGCACAGCATCATGAAGGCCGCGTCGAGGTCATTCGCCTCCATGAGGCGCCGGCGCGGGAACAGCTTCAGCTGCTTTTGTCCGCCTTCAGTACCCCACCAGAAGCCGTTAATGTCCGTCTCGATATAGCCCGGGCAGAGGGCGTTCACGGCGATCCCCTTGCGGCTCCATTCCCGGGCCAGGCTGCGGGTCAGCATGGCGACCGAGGCCTTCGAGGCGTTGTAGGCCGACAGGCCCGGAAGCACCGTGTGGCTGGCGATGGACGCGATGTTGACAATGCGCGCATCGGCGCGCTCGGCGGCACCATTGGCCAGCATGATCCTCGCCGCGGCCTGGGCGGCGAAGAAGACGCCCCGGACGTTGACGTCGAAGGTCTGGTCCCAGGTCTCGACGGTAAGGTCCAGGGCCTGCCCCTCTCCGCCAACGCCGGCGTTGTTGATCAGGATCGACACCGGACCCAGGGCCGTTTCGATCTCTCCGAAGGCGGCAGGGATCGTCTCCGCATCGGCGACGTCAAGCCTCAGGGCCATGGCCCGACCGCCCGCTCCGGCGATCTCGCCCGCAAGGGTTTCAATCCGGTCGAGCCGCCGGGCCGTCAGGGCAACGGCGGCACCCTCGGCAGCCAGAAGGCGCGCGAAATGCCCGCCTAGCCCACCCGAGGCGCCGGTGATGATCGCAGTCTGTCCCGCCAGCACTCCAGCCATTGCCCGCTCCCTCAAAACGGACTGTCCAGAACGCCCGATTCCACACTATCTATTGCCTCGGGCAGCAGCGTGTCGCCTGGCATTTTTGGAGCCGGTTAGAATGGTGCCTCAGGCCCGCCTCCTGATTGCCGCCCGAACAGACGAGATGGCGGGTCCCCTCTCTGAAGGCATGGACCAGCTCGGCTGGCGAACCATCACCGCGTGGGGCCCCTATGCCGCCGAGGCGGCGCTTCAGGACCTTGGCGTACAGGCCGTGGTTGTCGACCTTTCCGACGGGATTGAGGAGGCCGAGACCCTGGCCCGGAAGCTCAGGTTGCTGGCCGCGCCGCGCCGGATTCCGGTTCTGGCCATCGGCGGCGGAAGCGGCGCCAAGGCCTCTGAGGCTTTTGACCTGCGACTGGCCGATCCGGTCTATCCCGCCCAGGTCGCCATGAGGCTGGAGAGCCTCGTCCGGACCTGCGTGGCCGAGGAAGAGTATCGGCTCCGCCAGGGAACCTTCGCACTGATGGGGGTCGATCTGGAGGATCCCGAGCCCAGCCTGGCGCCGCTGCGTCTTTTGGCCGTAGGCGATCCCACCCCCCAGTTCCTGGGGCTGTCAAACTGCCTTGAAGCTGCAGGCGCCGAAGTGGTCGGAGCCTTCACCAGCTACACAGCCTTCGACTTCCTGCATGAGTCCGACTTTGACACGGTGGTGCTCTGGGGAGGCGACGCCGCCGACAGCGCCATGGCGATCGCCGGCGGCATGCGGCGCAACAGCCGTCTCTACCACATACCCTGCCTGCTCTACATGAAGACCCTGGGTGGGATGACTGCTGCCGATGCCTATGCGCGGGGCATTTCAGACGTCGCCTCGCCTGAGACTCCGGAACCCGAAACAGCCTGGCGTGCCCTGGAACTGGCGCGGAGTTATCGCCGGCAGGCCGCGATCCGGTCGGCTCTGGAGACCGCCCGGACCCTCCGGTTCATGGACCCTGAAACGGGGCTCTTCACCCGCGAGCTTTTCAGCCAGCACCTTGGCAGGCTCGCCAGCGCGGCGCCGACCCGGAACCGTCCTCTCTCCCTCTGTGTACTCAGGGTCCGCGAGACTGAGGAGGTTGCGGAAGCGCGTCGTACAGGCTGGCTCGACAAGGCCTTCCCACAGCTAGGTTCGATGGTGTCCCGGTTGATCCGTGTTGAGGACACCGCCGCCCGGCTGGGTCCCGAGCACTTCGCCATTGCCCTGCCCGCGACCCCCGAGGCGGCCGCCCGTATCGCTGCGGACCGGATCGCCGCGGTAATCAGCAGGACGGCCTTCGATGGGGGGGATGGGCGCCGCCCCTTCATCCTCGAGTTCGACATCGGGGCTGTCGAGGTCGGAAACCCCGCCCATGTCGACGCGGCCCTGGAGGCTGCATCTGAAATGGCCCGATCCGGCGGCTGATCCGCCGGGGTCAGGCCGCGAGGTCGGACAGGGCCTTCAGGATCATATCGGCGGCGTTCAGCCTCTGGCCGGGGCTCTCCCACTCGCCCTTCACCACCACCTTGTTGTCTGGGCGCAGGCGCCAGGTCACGGCATTCTTCTGGATGTGCTGGACCAGGCCGGCGGGGTTGCCGAAGACCTCATTTCGGAAGCTGATCACCGCCCCCTTGGGGCCCACGTCGATCTTGGCGACATTGGCCTCGCGGCACATCCCCTTGATGCCGACCACCTTGAGCAACTGGGCGGCCTCAGGCGGGAGCGGTCCGAAGCGGTCTATCAGCTCTGCGGCAAGGGCCTCCCGGTCCGAGGCCTGCTCGGCGTCGGAGAGGCGGCGGTAGAGGGCGAGGCGGACGTTCAGGTCCGGGACATAGGCCTCCGGAATCAGCACGGCGGCACCGGTGTTGATCTGTGGGCTCCATCCGCGGTCGGGTGCAGGAGCGTCCCCGCCCCTCGCCTTCAGCTCCGACACCTCATCCTCGAGCATCTGCTGGTAGAGCTCGACGCCGACCTCCCGGATATGGCCGGACTGCTCCTCGCCCAGGAGGTTGCCGCCACCCCTCTGGTCAAGGTCGTGACTGGCCAGCTGGAAGCCAGCCCCAAGGCTGTCGAGGGACTGAAGGACCTTCAGCCTACGCTCTGCGGACAGGGTGATCGGACGCTCGGATGGGGTCGTCAGGTAGGCGTAGGCGCGGGCCTTGGAGCGTCCGACACGGCCTCTCAACTGGTAGAGTTGGGAAAGGCCGAACATATCCGAACGATGGATGATCAGGGTGTTGGCGGTCGGGATATCGAGCCCGCTCTCAACGATGGTGGTGGACAGGAGCACGTCGTAATCGCCGTCGTAAAATGCGCTCATGACGGTCTCGAGCTGGGTCGGTGCCATCTGTCCGTGGCCCACGGCGAAACGGACCTCAGGGACCTGCTCCCGCAGGAAACGCTCGATGTCGGGCAGGTCGGAAATGCGCGGGACCACATAGTAGGCCTGGCCGCCCCGGAACTTTTCCCGGAGCAGGGCCTCGCGCAGTGCCACGGGATCGAACGGGGTCACGTAGGTCCGAACGGCGAGGCGGTCGACAGGTGGCGTGGCGATGATGGACATCTCGCGGATCCCTGACAGCGCCATCTGCAGTGTCCGGGGAATGGGGGTCGCCGTGAGGGTGAGCATGTGGACGTCCGCCCGGAGCTCCTTGAGCTTTTCCTTATGCTTGACGCCGAAGTGCTGCTCCTCATCCACGATCACCAGGCCGAGATGCGAGAACCCGACCTGCTTTGACAGCACCGCATGGGTGCCAATCACCACTTCGATCTCGCCCTTTTTGAGACCCTCCCGAGCTTCGGCCGCCTCGCGGGCCGGGGTCATCCGGGACAGCCGTGCCACCCGTATGGGCCAGCCCTGGAAGCGTTCCGTGAAGGTCTTGAAGTGCTGGCGGGCCAACAGGGTCGTCGGAGCCACCACCGCCACCTGCAGCCCGCTCATGGCCGCGACGAAGGCAGCCCTGAGGGCCACCTCGGTCTTGCCGAAGCCGACGTCCCCACAGATCAGCCGATCCATCGGATGGCCCGAGGCGAAGTCCTCCAGGACGTCCTCAATCGCCGTAAGCTGGTCGTCCGTCTCCTCGAAGGGGAACCGCGCGCAGAATTCCTCGAAGACGCCTTGGGGCGGTAGAAGGGCTTCCGTCGAGCGCATGGCCCGTTCCGCGGCGATCCGGATAAGACCTTCCGCCATGTCGCGCAGCCGGGCCTTGGCGCGGGCCTTTCGGGATTGCCAGGCCGCGCCGCCCAGGCGGTCCAGCTGGACCCCGTCCCCCTCCGAGCCATACCGGGTCAGAAGGTCGATGTTTTCAACCGGCAGGTAGAGTTTTGCGTCCCCGCCGTACTGAAGCTCCAGGCAATCATGGGGCGCGCCCTGGACGTCCAGGGTGCGAAGGCCTTCGTAACGCCCGATGCCGTGGTCAATGTGGACGACCAGGTCTCCGGGCGTCAGGGCCGAGGCCTCAGCCAGGAAGTTTGAGGCCCGGCGGCGGCGCCCCGGCCGCGCCAGTCGGTCGCCGAGGATGTCAGTCTCGGCGATGACAGCCAGGTCCGGCGTCTCGAATCCAGCTTCCAGGGGCAGGACGATCCGCTGCGGCTGGCGGGGATCATTGGCCCGGGCGGCATCCCAGTAGGGCGCCAGGGCGGCCTGGCCCAGTCCGTGGTCGGCCAGCATCAGACCCAGGCGTTCGGACGAGCCTTCCGTCCAGGATGCGAAGAGCACCCGCTTGCCGGCGACGGTCAGGGCGCGGGCGTGGGCCACCGCCGCCTCGAAGAGGTTGACCGAGTCCTGTCGACGCTCGGCGGCAAAAGACCTTCCGCCCCGCGCGCCCATATCGACAGCAACGCTTCCGGGCTCTCCGGACAGTCCGCTGAAGCGCCTGACGCTGCGGATAGCAAGCGTGGCGGCGAAGGCCTCCGGGGACAGGTAGAGGGCGTCGGGGGCAAGGGGCCGGTACTGGCTACGGCGATCCGCCTGATCGCGCGCCTCGAAGGCGTCCGCGACCTGGGCGAAGCGTTCTGCGAGTGCGGTTTCCACCAGGGCGTCCATGCCCACCAGGACCCCCTCAGGCAGGTAATCGAAGAGGGTTTCAAGGTCCCCGTAGAAGAGAGGCAGCCAGTGCTCCATGCCCGCGCGGCGTCCACCGCCGCTGACGGTGTCGTAGAGCGGATCTCCACCCGGGGCTCCGAAGGCCTCGACATAGCCGCGGCGGAACCTTGAGATCGCGGCGGCGTCGAGGAGGATCTCGCTGACCGGCAGGAGGGAGACCTCTGAGAGTTGCCGCGTGGACCTCTGGGTCTCCGGATCAAACGCCCGGATGGACTCCAGGGTGTCGCCAAACAGGTCCAGTCGTACGGGTTCGCTTGAGGCGGTCGGGAAGACATCGATGACGCCGCCCCGGATTGCGAATTCGCCCTTCTCAGAAACCGTCGAGGCCCGGTGATAGCCATTGACGGCGAAATAGCGCTCGAGGTCTGCGACATCGACCGTATTGCCGATCCGGGCGGCGTAGCCCGCACCTGCAACGGCCTCGCGCGGAGGCAGCCTTTGGCTGGCGGCGGCAATGGTCGTCGCGATGAGGACGCCGGCCCCCTCGACACCGCCTGAAGCCAGCCGGGCCAGCGCAGCCATCCGTCGTGCGGACACGCCCCCAGACGGTCCGGAACGGTCATAGGGCAGGCAGTCCCAGGAAGGTATCTCGAGGACCTCGATCCCCTGGCCAAAGAACCGGAACGCATCGACGAATGCCGACATGCGCGCGCTGTCCCTGGCGATGAACAGGGCCGGAGCTTTCCGGCGCCGGAGCAGGTCGGCCATCACGAGGGCGTCGAAACCCTCCGGTGCCCCGGTGACATCGAGACGCCCGGGATCCTCTGCAAGACGACGAAGGTCCGCCGGGCCGGGTCCGGCCCCGACGTCAGCTCCCACGCACGGCTCCTGGGAGCTGGTATACTGTTTTCCTGAAAGCCTGGATCCGTCCAAGGATCTCCAGATCCACTTCTGGCGGCGGAGGCTCCCGCTGGATGATCCAGCCGTAGAGGTCCTGGTCAGGGTAGGCCAACAGGAACTCCAGGGCGTCGAGGCCCTCAGGACTGAGATCACTGGCGTACGCGTCCACGAACGGGCCGAGGATAAGGTCGGCCTCGCGGAACCCGCGCCTCCAGGCGCGGAAGGACAGCCTCTTCAGGCGCGTTTCATCATGGATAGACATGTGACGGCGCGGGTATAGTGCGCGATGGCCGTCTTGGCCAGCGGCGCCCGGAAAAGGACCCATGCGGCCTGAGATCCTGTTCCCCCTCTTTGCGCCGATCACCAGCCTGAAGGGTGTGGGGGCCCGGATTGCGCCGGCGCTGGAGCGCATAGCGGGGCCCCTGGTACGGGATCTTCTCTTCCTGGCCCCGCATGGCCTTATCCAGCGGCCAAGCCTGGCCATCGTGGAGGTACGCCCTGAGGAGGTGGCGACCCTTCGGGTGACCGTCACAGAGCACCTGCGTCCCCGAAGCCCCCAGCAGCCTCTGCGAATCCGGGCTGAGGACGAGACCGGCCGGATTGACCTGGTCTGGTTCGGCAACGCCTCGCGTGGGATCGAGGGCCGCCTGCCGGTCGGAGCCCGGCGCCTGGTCTCGGGCCGGGTCGAACGCTTCGGCCTCGACCTCCAGATGGTCCACCCCGACTATGTGGTCGAAGAGACCCGGGCGGGCGAAATCCCCGAGCATGAAACGGTCTATCCGGCAGGCGGTGGCCTGGCACCGAGGCTGGTTCGCAGGTTTGCGCTGGCCGCCCTGGAGCGCGCTCCGGTCCTGCCCGAATGGCAGGACCCGGCCTGGCAGGCCGGACGGGGCTTTCCCGCCTGGCTGGACGCCCTGCGCGTCCTTCATGCGCCGTCATCAGAGGCCGACCTGTCCCCGGCGTCCGCGGCCCGCAGCCGGCTGGCCTACGATGAACTCCTCGCACACCAGCTGGCCATGGCCCAAAGACGCTCGCACCGGCGCTCGGGCGCTGCGCCCAGGCTCCCCGGGTCCGCCCTGGCAGGGCGCATCGAGGCCGCCCTTCCCTTTCGCCTGACGCCTGACCAGACCTCGGCCCTGGGCGATATCCGCTCGGACCTGGGCGGCGGGGTGCGGATGAGCCGTCTGCTCCAGGGCGACGTCGGGTCGGGCAAGACGGTCGTGGCCATGCTGGCCCTGGGGGACGCTGCAGCGGCCGGCACCCAGGGCGTGCTGATGGCGCCAACGGAGATCCTTGCGCGCCAGCACTTCGAGACCCTGGTGGGCCCGATGGAGGCCCAGGGTATCAGCGTCGTACTGCTCACCGGCCGGGACCGGGGCCCCGGGCGCCGTGAGAAGCTTCAGAGGCTTGCTGACGGCTCTGCGGGGGTCGCCGTGGGCACCCATGCCCTCTTCCAGGACGAGGTGAAGTTCGCTCGCCTGGCCCTGGCCGTCATTGATGAGCAGCACCGCTTCGGGGTCGGGGAACGCCAGCGCCTCCTGGACAAGGGCGAGGGGGTCCATCTCTTGTCGATGTCTGCGACACCCATCCCGAGGACCCTGGAGCTTGCGGCCTACGGGGACCTCGATGTCAGCCGGATCATCGGCAAGCCCCCGGGCCGCACGCCCGTCGCCACCCGGGCCGCCCCCATGACGCGTGTGACTGAGGTCGAGTACCGCCTTGTCGCCGCCGTCCTTGGCGGCGCACAGGCCTTCTGGATCTGTCCCCTGGTGTCCGAGTCCGAGCTTGTGGACCTCAAGGCCGCGGAACAGAGGGCGCTGGAGCTGCAGGGGCGCCTCGGGAGCCGCGTGGGCCTGGTCCATGGCAAGCTTGCACCCGCCGAGAAGGACGCCGTGATGGCGGACTTCGCTTCCGGCAAGGTCCGGGTCCTTGTCGCCACAACCGTCGTGGAGGTGGGCGTGAACGTACCCAATGCGACCATCATGGTGATCGAGCAGGCCGAGCGCTTCGGCCTGGCCCAGCTGCACCAGCTACGAGGACGGGTGGGCCGGGGCCGGGCCGAGAGCGCCTGCGTCCTGCTCTACGATCCGCCCCTGTCCGATACCGCCCAGCGTCGGCTGGACATTCTGCGGCGTTCGGACGACGGTTTCGCCATTGCAGAGACCGACCTTGAGCTTCGCGGCGGCGGCGACGCCCTCGGCCTGCGTCAGTCCGGCTTCCCCGACTATGTGTTCGTGGACCCCTTCATCCATAGGGACCTGATCCTGGCTGCGGGGGACGACGCCCGGCTTGTCCTGGCCAGGGACCCGGAGTTCTCAACCCCCCGCGGACAGGCGCTCAGGGTCCTGCAGGCCCTGTTCGACTGGCGACCGGAGACGGGGATGAAGGGCGCCTAGATGCCAGGAAGGCCCTGACGCGGGCCTGCGCATCGGCTTCGATATCCGCGTAGAAGAGATTGAAGCCCGGCGTCCTCAGGCGATCTTCCCAGGACCCGAAGGGGCGGAGCATCCGGGCCTCTGGCCGGGACACCCGCAGGATGCCGTTGATACACCGGGCGCTGACCTGCCGGGTGACGAAGGGGGGTCTGGCACCCCACTCAAGTCCGGTTGCGTTGGTGGCACCCTTTGCCAAGCGGGACGGAGCCTCGCGTTCCGTCGTCGCCTGGAGCAGCGGGTTGTAGCAGACCGGCCTGCGCTTCCCGATGTTCACGAGGTCGTCTCCGTCCCAGACGAGGGCGCGATCCTGATGGTCCCGCGCCGTGCGGCTGTCGCCCTCATAGGCCCAGGCCCAGGCGGCGAGGCAGGCGATCTGACCTGGGGTCCTGCAGGGCTCCAGGGGCGGGGCATCTGAGGGCACCACAGTGTCGACAAGCCAGGCTCCGACGAGCCGCCTGCGCACTGCGGGGGTCGATCCAGCCTCAGCCAGGATCCGGGCGGCGAGCTCGCCTCCCTGTTCCACGCCGACAATAAGGATCGGACGCTCTGGGCCCGTTCGGGCGAGAAAATTCAGGAAGGCCGAGTCAGCATCCGCATAGGCGAAGCGGCGGGCCTCGCGGGCGTCCTCGCGAAGGGTCGTGAAGGAATAGAGGCCCGCCTGCCGATACCTTGGCGCATAAACCTGTCCTGCCGGTGCGAAGGGACCAGCGTGGTTGGGTGCCATGACCCTTCGGAATACATCTGCGGACGCTGGATCTTCAATCGGACCATTCCAGTGCTCGGAGCCCGAATAGGCGGTCGGTCCCAGGAAGAAGATGGCCGCCTCACCAACTCTCCCCGGCCTGTCGGGCAGGAGCGCCCAGGCCTCGGGACGGTCGTAGTCCGGCGCGGGCGGCGGCGTTGAGACCTGGAAGGGCTTGGCGGGATCCATGGCCGCCAGCCGGATGTCATCCCTGCGGACCCAGGCGAAGAGACCCAACAGAAGCACCAGGGCCAGGCCAACCCAAAGGCCCAGGCGGCGGGGACGCTTCCAAAGCGGCGTATCGGTCATGCCGGATGGCCTAACGGTAGGGATCGTCGGTCGCGAGGTAGCTTCTGACGTAATCCGCGACGCCGTCCTCAAGGGAGGTGAAAGCCCCCGAATACCCTGCGCTCGCCAGTCGCTCCATCCGAGCCTCGGTAAAGTACTGGTAGTGGTCGCGGATTGCTGTGGGCATGGGAATGTAGTCGATCTGCGCCGGTTGTCCTGCGGCGGCGAACACCGCCCGGGCCAGGTCCTCGAAGCTTCGGGCCTGTCCTGAACCGAGGTTGAAGACCCCGTTGACCTCGGGAGTCGCGAGCAGCCAGGCCACGACATCGGCGACGTCCCGCACATAGACGAAGTCTCGCTTCTGCCCACCGTCAGGGATGCCTTCTCGGTAGGAGCGGAAGAGCTGCACGGCGTTCCCGTCGCGAACGGAGGGCCAGACCTGGGCGGCGACAGATTTCATCGCCCCCTTGTGACCTTCGTTCGGGCCATAGACGTTGAAGAACTTGAGGCCGGCCCACTGGGGCGGAGCATATTCCCTCCCCGCCTGCCGGGCGGCGAAGGCATCAAACAGGGCCTTGGACCAGCCGTAGGCGTTCAGAGGGCGCAGGGCGGCCAAGCTCTCGAAGTCGTCCCGATCTTCGAACCCTTGCGCGCCGCCGCCATAGGTGGCCGCCGAGGAAGCGTAGATGAGCCGCCGCTGCCGGTCCGTACACCAGCGGAACAGGTCGCGGCTGAGACCGAAATTGGTCTGGACGATGCGGTCGGCGTCCGGTTCGGTGGTGGAGGAGATAGCGCCCATGTGGATCACCGCCTCGACGTCGCGCCAGCGTTTCTCCAGCCAGTCGAACATGTCCTCGGGGGCCACGAAGTCTCCGATTGGGTGGCGTGACAGGTTGCGCCACTTGCCCAGGTCAGCCTCGCGCAGGCGATCGCAGACCACCACGTCCAGGCTCCGGTCCTCGGCGAGGCGGGCGACGATGTTCGAGCCGATGAAACCGGCGCCGCCGGTGACGAAGACGATCCTGCGGGTCACTGTTCCCCCTCCCCGGCTATCCGGCGGATAGCGGCGGTTGTTGAATACCCCTCGACCAGGGGCGCGAGCCGGATCTCGCCGCCCCAGCCCCGGACCAGGTCGCCGCCGACCACATCGGACTCGGCGTAGTCTGCACCCTTGACCAGGACGTCGGGCCGGGCCGCCCGGATCAGCTCGAGGGGCGTGTCCTCGTCGAAGGGCGCGACAAGGTCGACGCTGGCCAGGCCGGCAAGGACCAGGGCCCGGCTCTCCAGGTCGTTCACGGGCCGTCCCTCACCTTTGAGGGCGCGGACGGAACGGTCGGAATTCACGCCGACGATCAACCGGTCACACCAGCTCCGCGCCTGCGCGAGGTAGGCCACATGACCGCGGTGCAGGATGTCGAAACAGCCGTTGGTAAAGCCTATGCGCAGGCCCCGGGCCCGCCACCTGGCAATCTCCTCGACCATCCGGGCACCCGTCGCGACCTTTGCCTCGGCGACGGCCATGTGGGCCGCCAGGGTTGCCTCGACGAGCTCGTCCGGCGAGACCGTAGCCGTACCCACCTTGCCCACGGCAACGCCAGAGGCCAGGAGCGCCAAGGCGATGGCGTCGTCGAGGGGCCGCCCGGCGGCAAGGCCGGTCCCGAGGGCCGCGATGGCGGTGTCGCCAGCTCCAGAAACGTCGAAGACTTCCCGGGGAGACCCCGGGAAGTGGCGCACAGGCTGGCCGCGTACGGCCAGGGACATGCCCTGGGCCGCCCGGGTGACCAGGATTGAGCGGGCCTCGCAGAGTTCAAGGGCCCGGGCGAGTGCGGCCTCGACCTCGGCGTCGGTCCCGGTGGGCAAGCCTGAAGCATGCGCCAGCTCAGAGGCGTTGGGCTTGATGACGTCTACCGGGCCGTAGCGCATGAAGGACCGGGCCTTGGAATCTACAAGGACCGGCAGGCCAGAATTCCGGCATGCGGCGATGACCTCGTCGGTGACGACGCCCTTGCCGTAGTCTGACAGAATGATCACCCCCGCGCCCGGCGCGACGTCGCGAACCGCGCGGGCCAGGCGTGCAGAGGTATCCGCCGATACCGGACCCGTATCCTCGATGTCCACACGAAGGAGCTGGTGCGTGCCGGAGACAAAGCGTGTTTTCAGGGTCGTCGGGCGGGCCGTATCTGTAACCAGCGCGCCCTCGATCCGCCCGTCGCCACCCACCAGCCGCAGGGCCTCGCGACCCTCGATGTCGGAGCCGATCACGCCCACCAGGGCAACCTGCCCCCCCAGTGCCGAGACATTGCGCGCCACGTTGCCGGCGGCTCCGAGCATGACCAGCTCGCGGCGCCAGGCGAGGACCGGTATCGGCGCTTCGGCAGACATCCGCGTCACCTCGCCATAGACGAAGCGGTCGACCATCACATCGCCGACGCAGACGACGCGCACGCTTGGGATGCTGCGGATCAGGTCCTGGAGCGAAGTGAACTCCACCGCCTTCAGGCCCGCGGCCGCTTGGCCAGGGCATCGAAGGCCAGCAGATCAGCGATCAAGCCCTCGAACTCGGACAGGGGCACCATGTTGGGTCCGTCGGACGGAGCGTTGTCGGGATCGGGATGGGTCTCCATGAAGACGGTCGCGACGCCAATCGCAACCGCCGCCCGGGCGAGGACCGGGACGAACTCCCGCTGCCCGCCAGAGCGGTCGCCCTGCCCGCCCGGCTGCATCACCGAATGGGTCGCATCGAACACCACCGGGCAACCGATCTCTGACAGTATGGGTAGGGCCCGCATGTCGCTGACCAGGGTGTTGTAGCCGAAGCTCACGCCGCGTTCGGTCGCCAGGGCGTTGGGGTTACCCGCACCGCTGATCTTGGCGATGACGTTCTTCATGTCGCCAGGCGCCAGAAACTGGCCCTTCTTGACGTTGATTGCCCGCCCGGTTTCGGCCGCGGCAACCAGGAGGTCGGTCTGGCGGCAAAGGAATGCGGGGATCTGGAGAACGTCGACCGCCTCGGCCACGCGCGCGCACTGCTCGCGCTCGTGCACGTCGGTCAGGACCGGAAGCCCAATCGATTCCCGGATCTCGGCGAAGATCGGCAGGGAGGCCTTCAGGCCAAGGCCCCTCGCCGCCCGCGCCGATGTGCGGTTGGCCTTGTCGAAGGAGGTCTTGTAGATCAGGCCGATATTCAGGCGTTCGGCGATCTCGTGCAGGGCCGCCGCGGTCTCCAGGGCGTGCTGCCGGCTTTCCAGCTGACAGGGGCCGGCGATCACCGTCAGGCGTTCGCGGTTGCCGATCCGCACAGTCCGTCCCGACGGCGGTGTGAGTTCGACGACAGCGTTCAGACTGGACAATTCGTCTCTCCTGCGAGACCACTTCGCCTCAGGGCGTTAAGTGGCTTGCGGCGGACCTCCGCACAAGCCGGAAATGCACCTGCAATGGCCGGCGACCGCCGGCGACCCCCGGGAGCCGCAGTCCGTGTCCGCTGTGCAAGAAATCTGCCTGAACACTCTTTTTGTCCATCATGGTTCGGTGAAGCGAGCCCCGGCCCTCAGGGGCCTGCCGGCGGTTTTCCGTTCGGCGCTGGACTCCATCACCCGGGGATGGATGGCCGGGGATGTCACCTTCGTGACCCCCGATAACCGGGTCCTGAGGCTCCGGTCCGAGGCCGGCGGCCCCACTGCCATCATTCGGATCCACGATTTCCGCTTTGTCCGCCGGGCACTCCTGGCCGGCGATATCGGCTTCGCGGAAGCCTATGCCGCTGGGGAATGGGATACGCCGGACCTGACGGCCGTCCTGTCCGTCTTCAGCCTGAACTTCCAGAACCTGACCCGGGTGACGGAGGGCAATCCCCTTGTCGGCGTGATCAACTTCCTGGGGCACTTTCTGAACGGGAACTCGCGGAACGGGTCCCGGCGGAATATCCATGCCCACTATGACCTGGGAAACGCCTTCTATTCCCGCTGGCTGGATCCCTCGATGACCTACTCCTCGGCCCGCTACCAGAACGGAGCCGACAGCCTCGAGGCCCGCAGAAGGAAAAGTACGGCGCCCTTGCCCGCAGGATGTCCCTCGCCGCGGGTCAAAACGTCCTCGAGATCGGGTGCGGATGGGGTGGCTTTGCTGAATTCGCAGCGGGCGAGATCGGTGCCCATGTCACCGGCATCACCATCTCCAAGGAGCAGCATGAATTCGCCAGCCGCCGGATCTTCGAGGCTGGCCTTTCCGAGCGCGCGGATATCCGACTGGTCGACTATCGCGATGTGACCGGGACCTTCGACCGGATCGCCTCCATCGAGATGTTCGAGGCGGTCGGTGAGCGTTACTGGCCTACCTATTTCCAGGCGGTCCACGACCGGCTGAAGCCTGACGGCCGGGCGGGCCTCCAGATCATCACCATCCAGGACGACCTGTTCGAGGGTTATCGGAAGCGCGCTGATTTCATCCAGCGCTACATCTTCCCCGGCGGCATGCTGATCTCCGAAAAACGGCTGAAGCAGGAGACCGCCAAGGCCGGCCTGTCCTGGTCCGAGCCCGACCGTTTCGGCCCGGACTACGCCGAGACCCTTGCCGCCTGGAAGCAGCGCTTCGGGGCCACCTGGGAGGATATCCGCAGGTTGGGCTTCGACGAGCGGTTCCGCCGGATCTGGGACTTCTACCTCAGCTATTGCGAAGCCGGGTTCCGGACGGGTCGGACCCAGGTGATCCAGCTTGGCCTTGCCCGTGCCTGACGGGGCTGTCGCCGTGGCGCCGGGCGGCAGAACCTCCTAGATTGCTCCCATGAACATAGCGCTTAACGTCCTTGAGGCCATCGGCCGGACCCCCCTGATCCGCCTCAACCGCGCCAGCGAGGCCACGGGATGCGAGATCCTCGGCAAGGCCGAGTTCATGAATCCCGGCCAGTCGGTGAAGGACAGGGCCGCCCTCTACATCATACGCGACGCTGAGCGGCGGGGCCTCCTGCGACCAGGTGGCCGCATTGTCGAGGGTACGGCGGGGAATACCGGTATCGGCCTGGCCATGGTCGGGCAGGCCCTGGGCTACCGGACCACCATCGTTATTCCCCGTACCCAGAGCCAGGAGAAGAAGGACGCTATCCGCCTGCTGGGCGCAGAGCTCGTGGAGGTGGACGCGGTTCCCTACTCCAACCCGGACAACTACGTCCGCTATTCCGGTCGCCTGGCCGAAGAGCTCAACCTCAGCGAGCCCAATGGCGCGGTCTGGGCCAACCAGTTCGATAATGTCGCCAACCGACAGGCTCACGCCGAGACGACAGGACCGGAGATTTGGGACCAGACCGCCGGCAAGGTCGATGGCTTCATCTGCGCCGTGGGTTCGGGCGGAACCCTGGCTGGCGTCGCCGAGGCCCTCAGGTTCCGTCGTCCGGACGTCCGTATTGGCCTCGCCGATCCCATGGGCGCATCCCTCTACAACTGGTACGCCCACGGTGAGCTCCGGGCTGAAGGGGGTTCGATCTCGGAAGGGATCGGACAGGGCCGCATTACTGCCAACCTCGAGGGCCTGCAGGTCGACATGCCCTTCCAGATTCCCGATGAGGAGATGCTGGACGTGATCTTCGACCTGGCTACCCATGAGGGCCTGATCATGGGCGGATCCACGGGCGTCAACGTGGCTGGCGCGATCCGGATGGCCCGCGCTCTCGGGCCTGGGCATACCGTCGTCACCATCCTCTGTGACCAGGGCTCGCGCTACCAGAGCAAGATCTACAACCCGGCCTTCCTGCGTGAACGCGGGCTGCCAGTCCCGGAGTGGCTGACATGACCGGCTCCCCCCTCATTACCGCCGAGGCCCTCCATGCTCGTCTCGGCGCGCCAGACCTCAGGGTCGTGGACGCCAGCTGGTTCCTTCCCGCCGAGGGACGGTCGGGTCGGGCCGAGTTTGAAGCCGAGAGACTCCCCGGCGCGGTCTTCTTCGATATCGACGCGATCTCCGATCCGGCGACAGACCTTCCCCACATGCTGCCAACGCCAGAGGCGTTTGCGTCGGCAGCGGGAGCCCTTGACCTGCCCCGGGAGGCCGAGATCGTCGTCTATGACAGCTTCGGCGTCCGGTCCGCCGCCCGCGCCTGGTGGACCCTTCGGACCATGGGCTATCTGCGGGTCCGGGTGCTCGACGGCGGCCTCAGGGCCTGGCGGGCCGCCGGCCTGCCCCTGGAGACTGGATTGCACCGGGCGCCCCCAGCCGTAGGGGTCAGTCCGCAGACGCAGCCGGAAAGGGTCCGGAGCCAGTCCGAAGTCGCCTCCGCCCTCGAGACCGGTTCGGCTCAGGTCGTCGATGCGCGCAGCGCGCCCCGGTTTCGCGGTGAGGCCCCGGAGCCTCGGCCGGGCCTGAGGTCCGGGCACATGCCTGGGGCCCTCAACCTGCCCTTTGACCGCCTGCTTACGGCCGAGGGCCGGATGAAGTCCCCGGAGGAGATCGCTGCGGCTTTTGAGGCGGCGGGTGTCGACCCCACCCGACCGGTCATTGCCACCTGCGGCTCGGGCGTAACGGCGTCGGTCCTGGCCCTCGCCCTCGAGATCCTCGGCGCGCCGGCGGCGGTCTACGACGGTTCCTGGGCGGAATGGGGCGGTACCTCGGGTGGCGACGTCGTCACGGGGGACGCATGAAGCCGGCGAGCCGCCTCGTTCATCCGCCCGGGCCGGGGACACAGCCCACCGCGACTGTGAACCCGCTGATCCAGAAGGGCTCGACTGTCCTGCTGCCCGACGCCAAGGCCCTCTACGATGATGACGCCTTTGTTACCTACGGTCGCAGTGGCCTGGCCTCGCACGAGGCCCTGAAGGCCGCCCTCTGCGACCTTGAACGCGCCGAGGCCGTCGAGCTCTATCCGAGCGGTGTCGCCGCCATCGCCGGCGCCCTGCTCGCCGTGCTCAAGGCTGGCGACGAACTCCTGATGACCGATACGGCCTACAAGCCGACCCGCCGGTTCTGTGACCGCACCCTCGCCCGGTTCGGCGTCTCGACCCGGTATTATGACCCCACCCTTTCGCCCGATGAGGTCGAGGCGCTGATAGGGCCGAGGACCCGGCTGATCTTCCTGGAAAGTCCCGGTTCGCTCAGCTTCGAAATGCAGGATGTGCCCGCCCTGGCCACTATTGCGCGCCGTCGCGGGATCCTGAGCCTGATGGACAACACCTGGGGTGCGGGCCATGTGCTCAAGCCGCTGGACCTTGGCGTCGACATTTCGATCCAGGCCCTGACCAAGTATGTCGGCGGACATTCCGACAGTTTCATGGGCTCGGCGGCGACACGGGATCCGGATGTCGCCGCCCGACTGAAGGCCGGAGTGACCGATCTTGGCTGGTCGGTGGCGGCCGAAGACGCCTATGCCATGCTGAGGGGCCTGCGTACGCTCGACGTGCGCCTCCGCCGACATGAAGCGACAGGGTTGGCGCTCGCAAGCTGGCTCGAGGCCCGGCCTGAGGTGCTGCAGGTCCTGCATCCCGCCCTGCCCGGCGCACCGGGCCACGACCTCTGGAAGCGGGACTATTCTGGCGCCTGCGGTCTCTTCGCCCTCGTCCTGAAGCCGACGCAGGCCGGCGCGACCGCAGCCTTCCTCGACGCCCTCCAGGTGTTTGGGCTGGGCTTTTCCTGGGGGGGCTTCGAAAGCCTCGCCATTGACTGTGACCCCCAGCTCGAGGTCCGCCAGTTCCGGCGCAACTATGGGGGTGCCCTTGTCCGGCTTCATGCCGGGCTCGAGGACGCCGAGGACCTTATCGCGGACCTGGAGGCCGGCCTCGAGGCCTGGCGTCGCCGGGCAGCCTAAGCTCCCGGTCGGGCCAGCCGGCTCATGAGCAGGGCCGCGCGACGCGTCTGGCGGCGCATGGCCGGGATGTCCATCGTCTCCCCGGGAGCGTGTGCGCCCTCCCCTCCCGCGCCGAGGCCGACAAGCCCATCGACAATGCCGGAGACGAAGGCGATATCCCCGGCGCCCCGCTTCAGCGGATCGAGCTCCGCCATTTCCGGGTAGCCGAGCGCCCGGTTCACGCCATTGAGCCGTGCGAGCAGTTGCCGCGAACCCTCCGTCGGCGGCATGGCGGGATAGCCTTCGGTAAACTCCAGACTGGCTCGGGCGCCGGGCAGGCTCGCCTGGACGATACCCGCCATCTTTGCCTTGAGCCTTTCGGTCTGTGCGTTCGAGAGGGTCCTGAGGTCACCGATCGCCAGGGCCTCGGCGGCGATGATGTTGGACTTGCCTGAAGCCTTGCCCCCCGTCGCGACGGTGTTGAGGTCGGCGTTGGCGCCCCCGAGCACAAGACCGACGTTGTAGGTGGCGTTCGGTTCCCGCAAGTCCTCGCGGAACGCGTCCAGTATCCTTGAGAGTTCGAAGATGGCGCCATATCCGGCAGCATCTGAGAAGATCCCCGAGGAGTGACCCGGCTTGGCCTTGATCCTCAGGGTCCAGGTGTTTGATGACCGGCGGGCGATGGACCCCATGTCGGCCCCGTTCTCGGTTGCGAGGCCTTCGAAATCCAAAGCCAGATCGGACCGTCGGGCCGCGTCAATAAGGTCCCGGCGCGCAATCTCCGTCGGCCGACCCATCCGCTCCTCGTCACCGGTCAGCACGACCGTGATGTCAGCGTCCTTGAGGGTCCCGGCGGCCTTCATGGCCTGCAGGGCGCCGAGCATGATGACGATCCCGCCTTTCATATCGTTGACCCCGGGCCCGGTCACGGTGTTCCCGGAGCGGACATACCCTTTGAAGGGGCTGTCGGGTTCGAACACCGTGTCGAGGTGTCCAATCAACAGCATACGCCGGCCCTTGCCCGATCCGGTGTGGGTCGCGATGAGGTGTCCCGACCGGCCCGCTTCCGCCATCGGGCTCCAGCGTACCTCGAAGCCGAGGGCCCGGAACTCAGGCTCCAGCCGCTGGCCGACGGCCCGCACGCCTGCAAAGTTCATGGTGCCCGAGTTGATCGCTACCAACTGCTCCAACAGGGCCAGCTGGGTGTCCTGCGAGGCATCGACGGCGGCGACCATCCGCCGCTCGGCTGCGGAAAGTCCTGCGGCGGACGCGGGCCCGGTGAATGCGAGCGCGCAGGCGGCCAGGCAGGCGACGCGTTTCAGCATGACGGGCTCCCTTCAGAACATCGACCACAGCTTGGCCCGGCGTCCCCATCCTGCGCAACCCCGGGCTTGATTGGCGCAGCGTCATCCGCGCATTGTGCCCCCCTTCTATTCCGGGAGAGCGACATGGGTCCCTACAAGCTTCTGATCGACGGCCAGCTGGTGGATGGCGACGCCGTCATGCCGGTGATCAATCCGGCCACCGAAGAGGTGCTGGTGGAGTGTCCCCGCGCTTCGAAGGCCCAGCTCGACCAGGCTGTGGCGGCCGCCAAACGGGCATTTCCTGCCTGGGCTGCCACCCCCATGGACGTGCGTCGAAAGGCCCTCCTGGCCATGGCCGACGCCATCCAGGGCGATCTGGAGACCCTGTCCCGCACCCTCGTCCAGGAGCAGGGAAAGCCCCTTCAGGATGCCATGGGCGAGGTCTTCGGCGCCGCCGCCTTCTTCCGCTATTTCGCCAGCCTCGACCTGCCCGAGAAGGTCATCGAGGATTCCGATGCACGAAAGGTGATCTCCCGCCGCCGGCCCCTGGGCGTGGTGGGCGCCATCGTGCCCTGGAACTTCCCGATCATCCTGATGGCCTTCAAGGTTCCTGCGGCCCTGCTCGCCGGCAATACCGTCATCCTGAAGCCGGCGGCCACCACCCCGCTCACCACCCTGCGCATTGGCGAGCTGGTGAAGGACCTCCTGCCCCCCGGCGTCCTGAATGTGATTTCGGACGCCAATGATCTCGGCGGTGCCATCACGGCGCATCCGGATATCCGCAAGGTCTCCTTCACCGGTTCCACCGAGACCGGCAAGAAGGTCATGGCGGGCGCCGCCGAGGCCCTGAAGCGGGTTACCCTCGAACTCGGTGGCAATGATGCGGCCATCGTCCTCGGCGACGTGGACCCCAAGGAAGCCGCGCCCAAGATCTTCGGGGCCGCCTTCCAGAACTCCGGTCAGGTCTGCATTGCCGTGAAGCGGGCCTATGTCCACGAAAGCATCTACGACGCCATGTGCGATGAACTGGCGAAGCTGGCGGACGCCGCCGTGATGGGCGATGGCCTGCAGCAGGGCGTCACCATCGGCCCGCTCCAGAACAAGAGCCAGTTCGAGAAGGTCCTGGGCCTGATCGAAGACGCCAAGACCCAGGGCAAGGTCATCGCCGGCGGCGGCCGTGCCGAGGGCAAGGGCTATTTCATCCGACCGACCATCGTCCGGGACATCGAGGACGGCACCCGTCTGGTAGATGAGGAGCAGTTCGGTCCCGTCCTGCCGGTCATCAAGTTCAGGGACGGCGAGGACGCCGTGCGCCGGGCCAATGCCTCCGACTACGGCCTGGGCGGTTCCATCTGGTCCAAGGACCTGGACAGGGCTCTCGACCTGGCTGGGCGCATGGACACGGGCACTGTTTGGATCAACAAGCACGCCGAGCTGGCGCCCAACATCCCGTTCGGCGGCGCCAAGTTCTCGGGCGTGGGCAATGAACTGGGCGAGGAGGGCCTCGCCGAGTTCACCCAGCAGCACGTCATCAACATGGCCAAGGCCTGATCCGCCACCACGGGCGGACAGCCAGGGAGCTAGACATCATGAAGCGCATTTCAGCCGTCGTCGGGCTCCTGGCCCTGGCGGCCTGCTCGGGGCCCCAGGGCGCTTCGAACTCCGCCGCTGCACCGAAGTTCGATACCTCCCTGCCCATGAACGAGTTCATGCTGCATGTGGTCGACCCCGCTTCCCAGGCCTACTGGCGGGGCTCCGGGATCGAGGTCACCATGGCCGGCGAAAGAGATCTGTCCCCGAAGGATGAGGCGGGATGGGAGGCTTTGGTCACGGCGGCAGCCACCGTGGCGGAGGCCGGCAACGCCCTGCAGCTTCCTGGCCGCGCCCGCGCGCCCGAGGCGGACTGGAACCGGATGGCCCAGGACATGACCGCCAGGGCCCTGGAAGCTCGGACAGCTGCCGACGCCCGTGACAAGCAGGCCGTCTTCGACACTGGCGGCCGGCTCTACGAGACCTGCATCGCCTGCCACGCAAAGTTCGTGATCGAGCCTCCGATGACCCCCAAGCCGCTGCCTGTCTTCCCGGCGGACGTCCCCGCGCCGAAGTAACCGCTGGCAAACAGCAGGGTCGGCCGCCTAGCGGGAGCCCGCACCGTCCATGACGGTCATGCCCTTGCCGTGGTTGTCCGCCAGGACAGGGGCCTGGGTGACGAGGACCGTAGCTCCCGGAACGATGATCCCGGTGAGGGCGGCCAGAAAGCCCTTCGGCATGCGAAGCTGGCTCAGGACGCCGCTGTCCAGGGGCCGTCCATCGTCGCCGGCGTGTCCCGGGACCCCGACGAGAACCCAGCGCGCCCTTCCATCACCCTGGGGCGCGTAGGTCAGCACGTGAGTTTCGAAGTCACCTGTTGGCACCTGTGCGCGTGAGCGCCCGATCTCGACGCCATTTCTGAGAACGAGGATTCGCTGATCGCTTCGAGAGACGATGATCGTCACCGGACCCTGCGGGGAGAGCTCCGGCGTCCAGCGATAGGATTCAGTCTCCGCCAAGGGGACATGGGGTGAGGTCGCTCCGGCTTCACCCTGGGCGGCAATCACGCCCGCGGCCGGAGCCAGCATGGACCCACCTGCCCGGCCGGCGACGATCACTGTGGCGCCCATGGGGGTTTCCCCGAACAGCAGCCGGGCGAACTCGTAGGGAAGGTGAACGCAGCCGTGGCTCTCCGGATAGCCAGGCAGGCCGCCCGCGTGCAGCGCCACGCCATCCCAGGTCAGCCGCTGCTGA
>CAIZKE010000248.1 GCA_903933475.1 uncultured Alphaproteobacteria bacterium
CTGCGTTTGAGTCCCTCAGCGGCGCCCTGCGCCACCCGGAGGTCTGGCCGGCGGTCTATGTCCGGTTCGAGGCGGGCATTCTCCAGGCCCTCGGATTTGGCCTGGATCTTTCCAGGTGCGCAGCGACGGGGACGACGGATGACCTGGTCTGGGTCTCGCCCCGCACCGGGCGGGCCGTGTCCCGCGCTGCGGGTGAACCCTACCGGGATCGGCTGCTTGTCCTGCCGCCCTTCCTCCTGTCGGCGCAAGGCGGGCTCTCCGCCGGCGATATCGGGGCAGGCCTGCGCCTGACGGGTCATTTCCTGGACACCTGCCTGTTCGCGCCCCTGAACCGCCCCCTGCCGCCGGCCCGGGTCTGGCTCCATGACCGGCTCTCCGAGGCGAACCGGCTCTAGCGGCTGCACCCCGGGTGACGCGGGGGCGCCGGCACCCTAAGCAGGATCGGATGCTGGCCCCTGCGATTCGCTCACCGACCGCTCAATGACCGATACCCTGGCTCCGCCCCCCGAGGGCGACCGTACAATTGACGAGCCACTGACCGAGGCCCTGTCGCGGCGGTACCTGGCCTATGCCCTGTCGACCATTACGGGCCGGGCCCTGCCGGATGTGCGCGACGGCCTGAAGCCCGTCCATCGGCGGCTGCTCTTCGCCATGCGCCAGCTGAGGCTGGATCCGACCTCGACCACCAAGAAGTGCGCCCGCGTCGTCGGCGACGTGATCGGCAAGTATCATCCTCATGGGGATTCCGCCGTCTACGAGGCCCTGGTCCGCCTCGCCCAGAACTTCGCCCAGCGCTATCCCCTCGTGGACGGGCAGGGGAACTTCGGCAATATCGACGGCGATAACGCGGCCGCCATGCGATACACGGAGTGCCGGCTCACCCTGGCCGCCCAGCTCCTGCTGGAGGGGATCGACGAGGACGCGGTCGATTTCCGCGAAACCTATGACGGCGAGGAAGAAGAGCCCGTCGTCCTGCCGGCAGGCTTCCCCAACCTCCTGGCCAACGGTTCGAGCGGCATTGCGGTGGGCATGGCGACCTCCATCCCGCCACACAATGTCTCCGAGCTGATCGAGGCCTGCCTGCGGATTCTCGAGCAACCGGACATCTCGACGGCGGAACTCCTCGCCCTGGTCCCCGGCCCTGACTTTCCGACCGGGGGCGTGATTGTCGAGTCCTCCGAGAGCCTGCTTGAGGCCTACGAGACCGGACGGGGCGGCGTGAGGGTGCGTGCCCGCTGGGAACGCGAGGATATGGGGCGCGGCCTCTGGCGCATTGTCGTCACCGAGATTCCCTATCAGGTGAAGAAGGCCGACCTGGTCGAGCAGTTGGCCGACCTCATCGAGACGCGGAAGGCGCCCCTGCTGGGTGACATCCTGGATGAGAGCGCCGAGGACGTCCGGCTGGTGCTGGAGCCCAAGTCGCGGAATGTCGAACCCGAAGTGCTGATGGAGAGCCTGTTCCGGCTCTCTGCGCTCGAGGCGCGGATCCCGGTCAACATGAATGTGCTGGACGCCCGGGGCACACCAGGGGTGATGGGACTGAAGGCGCTCCTGCAGGCCTTCCTGAATCACCGCCGGGAGGTTGTCGCCCGCCGGGCCCGCTACCGGCTCGCGCGCATCGAGTCCCGGCTCCATATCCTCGACGGCCTGATCATCGCCTTCCTCAACCTTGACGAGGTGATCCGCATTGTCCGCCAGGAGGACGAGCCCAAGGCCCGGCTGATCGAGATCCTTGAGCTCTCGGACCTGCAGGCCGAGGCGATCCTGAACACCCGGCTTCGCCAACTGGCCCGGCTTGAGGAGATGGAGCTCCGGCGCGAACATGCGGAACTGGCCGAGGAGCGGGATGGGCTGACCGCCCTCCTGGGGTCGGAAAAGGCCCAGTGGAAGCTGGTTGGCCTGGGCCTGCGGGACGTCCGGGATCTCCTCGAGAAGGACGGCAGCCTGACCCGCCGCCGCTCGAACTTCGAGACGGCACCCTTGGTAGACGCCGGTGCCGCCCTGGAGGCGCTGATTGTCCGCGAGCCGGTCACGGTCATCCTGTCAGAGCGGGGCTGGATCCGCACCATCAAGGGCCGGGTCGAGGACCCCTCGGAGATCAAGTACAAGGAAGGTGACGCCCAGGGCTTCATCATCCCGGCGGAAACCACGGATAAGATTCTGCTTTTCGCCTCTGACGGGCGGTTCTTCACCCTTGCCTGCGACAAGCTTCCGGGCGGACGGGGCCATGGCGAACCCCTCCGGCTCATGCTCGAACTGGACGACCGGACAGAGATCGTCGCGGTCTTCCCGCATCGCCCCGGCGCGCGCCGGCTGATTGCCTCCACCGAGGGCTACGGCTTCCTCCTGCCCGAGGCGGAGGCTGTCGCCATGCGCAAGGCGGGCAAGCAGGTCCTGACGGTCGGCAAGGGCAAGGCCGCCTTCGCCCTTCCTGTTGAGGGCGACCATCTTGCCGTCATTGGCGACAACGGGAAGGTCCTGGTCTTTCCGCTGGAGGAGCTGCCGGAGATGCCGCGCGGCAAGGGGGTCAGGCTTCAGGGCTACCGGGAGGGTGGCCTGCGTGACGCCCTCGTGTTCCGCGCTGAGGACGGGGCCGCCTGGATCGACGCTGCAGGCCGCACCCGCGCCTGGCCGGAGTGGCGGGACTGGGCGGGACGCCGGGCGAGCTCCGGCCGCGCCGCGCCAAGGGGGTTCCCCACCAGCCGCCGTTTCCGCCCGGCCTGAGGCCCCGACCCAATTCCCCGCTTTGCGCCGGTCGCGGGCGGCGGCTAGTGTGCGCCTCATTCTTTAGGGGGGATTCCATTGACTCAGTTTTTCCGCAGACTGGCCTCGGCCGTCGCCGTCGCCGCTCTCCTGTCGGCTCCCGCCGTCCAGGCGGCGCCGCGAAAGGCGGTCGCCGGGACGCCAGAGGCCGTCGGCTTTGACTCCGCGCGCCTGAAGCGCCTCGACGAGGCCATGGCCAAGGTCGTCGCCGACGGTCGCGTGTCCGGCATGACCACCCTCCTGGTCCGCCACGGGCAGGTGGTCGACTACAAGACCTACGGCAAGAAAGACCTCGCCACCGGCGCGCCGATGGAGAAGGACACCATTTTCCGCATCTACTCCATGACCAAGCCGATCACCGGCGTGGCCATGATGATCCTCTTCGAGGAGGGCAAGTGGAAACTGGATGACCCGGTGACCAAGTTCATCCCGGAATTCAAGAACCTGAAGGTCATGACCGGGGTCGACGACAAGGGCAACATGATCACCGTGCCGGCCGAACGGCCGCCCACCATGCGCGAGATCATGAGCCACACCGCCGGCTTCGGCTACGGACTGGGCGACAAGCATCCGGTGGACCGGATGTTCCGCGAGAAGCGAGTGCTGGGGGCCACCGGGCTCAACGACATGATCACCCGGACGGCCGACATCCCGCTCATGTTCCAGCCCGGTACGGCCTGGTCCTATTCGGTGTCCGTGGACATCCAGGGGGCCATCGTCGAGCGGATCAGCGGCCAGACCCTCGGCGCCTTCATGGAGGCGCGCATCTTTGGCCCGCTCAAGATGGTCGATACCGGTTTCTACGTTCCCGCCGGAAAGACGGATCGTCTGGCGACCCTCTACATGACGGATCCCAAGACCCGACAGAACACGCTCGCCACCGCCATCTTCGACAACCCGCCGCCGGATTACACCAAGGCCCCGGCCATGGAGTCCGGCGGCGGCGGCCTGGTCTCGACCACCAGCGATTACGGCCGCTTCTCCCAGATGCTGCTGAACGGCGGCGAGTTGGACGGCGCCCGGATCCTCGCCCCGGCCTCGGTGGAGCTGATGGGAACCAATGTCATCCCGAAGAGCGTCCTGGTCACCACCAACGGCACCTCAGGCTCGCGCTTCAATGAGGCCATCGGCTTCGGCCTGGACTTCATGGTCAACATCGACCCCCGGGCGGCGGGTAGCCTCGAAGGCAAGAACACCATGAGCTGGGGCGGCGCAGCCGGGACCTGGTTCTGGGTGGATCCGACCAATGACCTCTACTTCGTGGGCATGGTCCAGCGCCTCGGTGGCACCGGCGGCGAGGACCTGGGCACGGCCGCCCGGACCCTGACCTACCAGGCCCTGGTCGACCCGGCGAAGTAGGCGTCGGGGAGGGCTCCAGACCGCGCTTGCGGGGGCGGAAACCTTGACTTTCCGCCCCTTGCGTGCGCCCTTCCGCGCCTTGGATTCCGGAGCCCTTGCGACCCCATGCACGCCTATCGCACCCACACCTGCGGCGCCCTGCGCGCCGGCGACACCGGCCAGTCTGTCCGCCTGTCGGGTTGGATCCATCGCAAGCGCGACCATGGTGGCCTGGTCTTCGTGGACCTGCGTGACCATTACGGCCTGACCCAGCTGGTCTTTGCGCCGGAAACCCCCGGCTTCGACACCATAGAGCGGCTGCGCGCGGAGAGCGTGATCCGCGTGGATGGTGAGGTGGTGGCCCGTACTCCCGAGACCGTGAACCCCAACCTCGGCACCGGTGAGGTCGAGGTGCGCGTGCGCGCCGTCGAAGTCCTGTCCGAGGCCGCCGAACTGCCCCTACCGGTGTTTGGTGAGCCCGACTATCCGGAAGAGATCCGGCTCAAGCACCGGTACCTGGACCTGCGACGCGAGACCCTGCATCGCAACATCGTCCTGCGCTCGAAGGTCATCCACTCGATCCGCAACCGGATGATTGGCCAGGGCTTCCTGGAGTACCAGACCCCGATCCTGACGGCCTCGTCGCCGGAAGGCGCCCGGGACTTCCTGGTGCCCTCGCGGGTGCATCCCGGGACCTTCTACGCCCTCCCTCAGGCACCCCAGCAGTTCAAGCAGCTGCTGATGGTGTCGGGCTTCGACCGCTATTTCCAGATCGCCCCCTGTTTCCGGGACGAGGACCTGCGGGCCGACCGCAGCCTGGAGTTCTACCAGCTCGACGTCGAGATGAGCTTCGTGACCCAGGAGGACGTCTTCGCCGCCATCGAGCCCGTCATGCACGGGGTCTTCGAGGAGTTCGCCGAGGGCAAGCCGGTCACCCCCTATCCCTTCCCGCGCATCCCCTACCGGGAGGCCATGCAGAAGTACGGCTCCGACAAGCCGGACCTGCGCAACCCCCTGGTCATGCAGGATGTCTCCGAGCCCTTCCGGGGCGGTGGCTTTGGCGTCTTCGCCCGCATGCTGGAGAGCCCGAAGGCCGCCATCTGGGCCATCCCGGCACCGGGCGGCGGCAGCCGGGCCTTCTGTGACCGCATGAACAGCTGGGCCCAGTCCGAGGGCCAGCCCGGCCTGGGCTATATTTTCTGGCGCGAGGGCGAGGAGGGCGGGGCAGGACCTATCGCCAAGAACCTCGGGCCTGAGCGCACCGAGGCGATCCGCGAACAGCTGGGCCTCAAGGTGGGCGATGCCGCCTTCTTTGTGGGCGGCGACCCCAAGGTCTTCACCAAGTTCGCCGGCCTGGCCCGCACCCGGGTCGGGACCGAGCTGGGTCTGGTGGACGAGAACCGCTTCGAGTTCGTCTGGATCGTCGACTTCCCGATGTTCGAGCTGAACGAGGAGACGGGGCTGGTGGACTTCTCCCACAACCCCTTCTCCATGCCCCAGGGCGAGCTTGAGGCGCTCAATACCCGCGATCCGCTGGATATTCTCGCCTACCAGTACGACATCGTCTGCAACGGCTATGAGCTCTGCTCGGGCGCCATCCGGAACCACCGGGCGGACGTCATGCTGCGGGCCTTCGAGATCGTCGGCATGGGCGCTGAGGACGTGGAAAGCGCCTTCGGTGGCATGCTCAACGCCTTCCGCTACGGCGCGCCGCCGCACGGGGGCCTGGCGCCCGGCATCGACCGGATCGTCATGCTGCTGGCCGGCCAGACGGCCATCCGCGAGGTCATCGCCTTCCCGATGAACCAGCAGGGCCAGGACCTGCTGATGAGCGCGCCATCGGTGGTGGATGAGCGTCAGCTCAAGGAACTGCACATCCGCACGGCCCTGCCGCTCAAGGCCTAGGCCCCGGGGTCAGCGGGTCGAGGCGCTGCCAGCACAGGCCCTGAGGACCATGCCCCTGGGAAGCTTGACGGCGCCTTGGGCGCAGGCGGCATCAAGCTGTTCCTGCCTGAGGTTCCGCACGCCGCTCAGGTCGACGCCCGAAAAGACCACGCCCTTGAGGCTGGCCCCTTCCAGATCGCTGCCGGTGAAGCTGACGCCCCGGATCCAGGCGCTGTCCAGGCGGACTTCCCTGAGGCGTGCGCCCTCGAAGTCAGCGCCGGTGATGTTTGCCCCGGTCAGGTCGCTACGGGAGAGGTCAGACCGGCTGAAGTCCGCGCCGGTCAGGCTGGCGTCCCTGAGATCGGCGCCGATCAGGACCGACCCCGAGAAATTCGCCCCCAGGAATCGGGCGCCGGAAAGCTGCCGTCCCGAAAGGTCGCAGCCGACGCAGGCACCGCCGAAGCTGACCATCCGGGGGATGTCGCGTTCGGGAACTACGGTCAGGGCCTGGGCTGCCATGGGCGCCACGAGGAGGCCGCCGGCGAGGACCGGGCAAAGCCTTCTGAAAACGACACCAAGCACAGCCGA
>CAIZKE010000249.1 GCA_903933475.1 uncultured Alphaproteobacteria bacterium
ATGGTCTCGATGGCCCAGCCGCCCAGTTCGCGGGGGTCGCCGTAGGCGGCCCGGCGCAGGCCTTCCTTCATGTAGCGCAGGGCGAGCGGCGGGTTGCAGGCGATGCGGGCGGCCAGGGCGTGGGCGCGGTCCATCAGCTCGGCGTGCGGGGCGACCTCGCGGACCAGGCCGATGCGCAGGGCCTCCTCGGCATCGATGACGTCGCCGGTGAACAGCAGCTCGGCGGCCTTGGCCGGGCCGACAATGGCCGGCAGGCGGTAGAATCCGCCGACGTCGCAGGTCAGGCCGCGCTTGATGAACAGCTCAGCGAACTTCGCCTTTTCGCTGGCGATGCGGATGTCGGCGTAAAGGGCCAGTTCCATGCCCCAGCCCACCGCCGCGCCGTTGACGGCGGCGATGACCGGCTTGTCGCACTCCAGGGCCGCCATGGCCGCCGGCGTCGGGGCGTGGCGCACGGTAGGCGGCGGGGGGATGGCGGGCTTGGGCCCGGCCATGATCTCGCGCACGTCGTCGCCGGAACAGAAGGCCGGGTCCGTCCCGGTGACGATCACGCAGTGGGCGTCAGGGTCGCGGACGGCCTGGCGGAAAGCGCGCTCCAGCCGGTCGTAGGCCTCGAAGTTGAGGGCATTGCGCTGTTCGGGACGGTTGAGGGTGATGACCGCGACATGGTCCTCGACCCGGTAGGTCACGCTCTCGGTTTCACCGCTCATCCGGGCCTCCCTGACGCCTCTTGAAGGCATGATGGCGGTCAGCGCTCCGGTCGGCAAGGCGGCGCAGGAGTGGATGTGGAAAGGGCCGGGGATCGCCCCCCGGCCCTCGCCGTATTCAACAGGCCCGGACCGCCTTACGGCAGGCGCGCGGTCAGCGAGACGCCGATGACGCGGGGCTCATTCACGAAGGCGGTGTTGTTGTTGAAGTCGATGCCGCCCTTGATGTTGCTTTCATCGGTGATGTTGCGGCCGAACAGCGCCACTTCCCAGGCCCCATCCTCGCGGGCATAGCCGACCTTCAGGCCACCCTCGAGGTTACCGTCGGTGTAGAACTCCTTGGATTCATAGAGGAACAGGTTGGTCGGGCCCTGGACGTTCCAGTCGGTGAAGGCGAAGATCTGGCCGCCGTTACCGATGGGCAGGCTGAACCGCGCGCTGGCGTCGAAGATGTATTCCGGCGCGTTCGGGAAGGGATTGCCGTCGATCAGGGCGCGCTGCTGGCTCGTCAGCGGGTCGGTGACCGTGCACTGGGCGCAGATGCCTACCGCCAGCTTGCTGTCGTTGATCTCGGTGTCGGCATAGCTGTAGCCGGCGGTCAGGACGAGGTTGTCGTTGACCACCCATTCGCCGTCGAGCTCGAAGCCCCAGGCCTGGCCTTCCTGGGCGTTGAGCAGTTGCACGATGTTCCCGGCGCCGCCGACCGCGGTGAACTGGGGATCATCGACCGTGTAGGTGAACAGGGCACCGTTCAGGCGGACGCGACGCTCGAAGAGTTCGCTTTTGAAGCCCGCTTCCCAGGACAGGATGGTCTCGGACTGGGCGACAGAGGGGGCGCCGAAGAAGGCCACGTCCCGGCCCTGGATCGTCGGGCCGCGGAAGCCGCGGGCCACCCGGCCATAGAGACCGACCGTGTCGCTGACGTCATAGAATGCGCTCAGGTCCCAGCTGACCTGCTCGTCCGAGGCATCGACCTTGGAGAACGGGATCGGGGCGACGATGTTGGTCAGGCTCTTCTCATCGCTGGTCCAGCGCAGCCCAGCCGTGACCTTCCAGGCCTCGCTGAGCTGGTAGGAAGCCTGGCCGAACACCGCCCAGGAGGTGTTCTCGTGCCGCAACTCGGTGGCGGCCACGAAACCGGGGTCGGTGCGCAGCACCATCTGGGAGTCGAAGTAGTAGGCGCCGACCTGCCAGCTGACCGGGCCGTCGGTGTCGCTGGCCAGCCGGATCTCCTGGGTGATCTGGTCGAGGTCCTCGATGCCGTCGGTGGTGTCGGATGGGAAGGGGATGAAGCCCGGGCCGGTGGCCATGTTGCCACCGTCGATATCGCCGCGGCTGAAGCCATTGGCCGTTTCAAAGGCGGTGATGGAGGTCAGGGTGGCGGCAGGCAGCTTGTACTCGACCTTCAGGGAGATGCCGGAACCGTCGTAGGCCTGCGGGTTGTCCCCGCCGCCATCGAAGTAGACCTTTTCGCGATCGTAGTTGGCATTGAGGCTGTTGCCACCCTTCGTCAGGATATTGGCGCGGAACACCGCCGAGGTGCCTTCCAGCGAACGGTTGTGGAAGGCCAAGAGGGCGCTGAGGTTTTCTGTGGGCGTAAGCAGCAGCTGCAGGCGGAAGGCCGTCTCGTCGTAACCGCCCAGGGCGTTGTCCTTCTTGGTGAAGGCGTTGTCGATCCAGTCCTCTCGGTGCTGGACCAGGACAGAGGCGCGGGCCGCGAGCAGGCCGTCGACGATGGGACCGCCGACGCCGCCATCGAGCGTCAGGGTCCCGTAGCTGCCATAGGTCGCCGTGCCGCGGGCGGAGAGGCTTTGGCCCGGCCGGACGGTGTCAAACTTGACGATGCCGGCAGTGGTATTGCGGCCGAACAGGGTGCCCTGCGGTCCCCGGAGCACCTCCACGCGGTCCAGGTCGAACAGCGGAGTGCTCTTCAGCACGACATTCTCCATCACCACGTCGTCCATGATGATGGAGACGGGCTGCGAGGCGGCGAGGTCGAAGTCGGCATTGCCCAGGCCGCGGATGTAGAAGCGCGGGGCAACCCGGCCGTTCGAGGATTCGGCGTAGAGGGACGGCACGCGGGAGGACAGGGTCAGGATGTCGTCGCCAGCGGCGAACAGGCTCTGGAGGCGTTCGCCGGAGACAGAGGCGACGGACAGGGGCACCTCCTGCAGGTTTTCGCTTCGCTTCTGAGCGGTGACGACAACCTCGCCGACCGTTGTCTCCTGGGCCAGGGCAGGCGCAGCCAGGGCCAGGGCGGCGGAAAGGGCGGCCACGCCGCAGGAGAGGGATAGGCGGCTCTTGGCCGACGTCGACTTGATCATGAAGAATCCTCGCGAAGTCCGCCGCAGGCGCGGCCACAGGGGTCGGGACGCCACCCGGCCCTTCAAGGTGTGGACTCGACCGCTATTGAGCGTCGGAGGCGGCATCTACCGCGCGTTAAAGCGGGGCTGTGGATAACTTTCGGATTGTGTCGGTCCTGTGTCGAGTCGGTGACATCCGGATCGAAGTTGACGACTGGGGCGGCGGTGGGTGCCCGGCCTCCTCCCTGCCCGCCGGCCCTCAAGGCCGTCCAGGCCCAGGAGATCAAGGGCGGTCCTGCGGGGCTTGGCGACCAGGCCCTCGTGGGGGTCCGGCAGGCCTTCTTCGGACAGGGGCGCAATGTCTTCGAGGCCTCGGTGCTGGATGCGGTTCTCTCAGAGGCTGGCACCGACCTCGCCGATATCCACGCCCGCCTGGCCCACGGCAAAGCCCACGCCGCCCTCATGTCCGACTACCAGGAGGCCCCGGCCCTGGGCGTCAAGGGCAGTCCGAGCCTGGTGCTGAACGCGGGTCGCCAGACCCTCTACGGTAATGTCGGCTTCCGCGTCATCGAGGCCAACATCGCCGAACTGCTGCGCGAACCCCAGGCCGGAGCCACCAGCGGGTGTTGACCCCTTGCGCATCGCGCCCGGGCGCCCAAGTCTTTGTCACCTTGATCTTTTTCCACGGAGCTCCCGCATGACCGCCTCCCGACGCCAAGCCCTTGGCCTGGCCGCCGCCGCCCTTGTCCTGACCGCCTCGCAGGGGGCCCAGGCTGCCGACTCCGCCCTCGCCCAGGCCGTGGCCTCGCAGGCCCGCCCCGCAGAGGACCGCGCCCGGGACGGCGCCCGCCATCCCGTTGAATCCCTGACCTTCTGGGGCGTGAAGCCTGGCCAGACGGTGATCGAGGTCTCGCCTGGCGGCGGCTACTGGACGGAAATCCTGGCCCCCTACGCGGCGGCGACCAAGGGCCGCTACGTGGCCGGCGTCGCCGACCTCGCCAACCCCAAGATCTCGGAAGGTGCCCGCAAGGGCCGGGCCGACTTCGAAGCCCGCTTCGCCAATGCGACCCGCTACGGAAAGGTGGAGTACGTCGGCTTCGGCGCGAGCTCCGGCCCGCTGGGCACGCCCGGATCGGCGGACCTGGTCCTGACTGCCCGGAACATCCACAACTGGATGTGGGCCCCGGGGATGCTTGACAAAGTCATGAAGGATTTCAACGCCGTGCTGAAGCCGGGTGGGATCCTGGCGGTGGAAGAGCACCGGGCCGATCCCAAGCCCATGGCACCCGACGGCCGTAACGGATACGTCTCCGAGGCTGCGGTGATCTCCGCCGCAGAGGCCGCAGGTTTCCGTCTCGCCGCCCGCTCCGAGATCAACGCCAACCCCAAGGACACCAAGGACCATCCCTTCGGCGTCTGGACCCTGCCGCCCAGCAGGCGCAGCGCCAGCCCCGGTGCCCAGCCGGCTCCTGACTTCGACCGGGCCCGCTACGATGCCATCGGCGAGAGCGACCGCATGACCCTGCGCTTCGTGAAGGTGCGCTGATCTTTTCAACGAAAAGGGCCCCGGAGCGTCTCCGGGGCCCTGATCCGTTCGGGTAGCCAACTCGGCGTCAGGCGAACTGGTGCATGGTGTTGGCCTCGCCCGAGGCCTTCAGAGCCGCCTCGCCAGCGAAGTATTCCTTGTGGTCGTCGCCGATGTCCGAGCCGGACATGTTCTGGTGCCGCACGCAGGCGATGCCCTGGCGGATTTCCTGCCGCTGGACGTTGAGCACATAGCCCAGCATGCCGGCCTCGCCGAAGTACTCCTTGGCCAGGTTGTCCGTGGACAGGGCCGCCGTGTGATAGGTCGGCAGGGTGATGAGGTGGTGGAAGATCCCCGCCCGCCGCGCGCCGTCGGCCTGGAAGGTGCGGATCTTTTCGTCGGCCTCCTGGGCCAGGGCCGTAGCGTCGTAGTCCACGCTCATCAGCTTTTCGCGGTCATAGGCCGCGACGTCCTTCCCGTCCCTCTTCCAGGCATCGAAGATCTGCTGGCGGAAGTTCAGGGTCCAGTTGAAGGACGGTGAGTTGTTGTAGACCAGCTTGGCGTTGGGAATGACCTCGCGGATACGGTCCATCATGCTGGCGATCTGCTCGACGTGCGGCTTCTCGGTCTCGATCCAGAGCAGGTCGGCCCCGTTCTGCAGCGAGGTGATGGAGTCCAGCACGCAGCGGTCCGCGCCGGAGCCTTCCCGGAACTGGAAGAGGTTGGACGGCAGGCGCTTGGGCCGCACGAGCTTGCCGTCGCGGGTGATCAGCACGTCGCCAGGCTTGCACTGGGCCGGGGTGACCTCCTCGCAGTCGAGGAAGGAATTGTACTGGTCGCCGATGTCGCCGGGGGCGTGGCTGACGGCGATCTGCTTGGTCAGGCCAGCGCCGAGGCTGTCGGTGCGGGTGACGACGATGCCGTCCTCGACGCCCAGTTCCATGAAGGCGTAGCGGCAGGCGCGGACCTTGGCGAGGAAGTCCTCGTGCGGGACGGTGACCTTGCCGTCCTGGTGACCGCACTGCTTCTCGTCGGAGACCTGGTTCTCGATCTGCAGGGCGCAGGCACCCGCCTCGATCATCTTCTTGGCCAGGAGGTAGGTGGCCTCGGCATTGCCGAAGCCGGCGTCGATGTCGGCGATGATCGGCACGACATGGGTCTGGTAGGTGTCGACCGCCTTCAGGATCGAGGCTTCCTTGCCCTTGTCGCCGGCCGCGCGGGCGGCGTCGAGGTCGCGGAACATCATGCCGAGTTCGCGGGCGTCGGCCTGCTTGAGGAAGGTGTAGAGCTCCTCGATCAGGGCCGGCACGGAGGTCTTCTCGTGCATGGACTGGTCCGGCAGGGGCCCGAAGTCCGAGCGCAGGGCGGCAACCATCCAGCCTGAGAGGTAGAGGTATTTCCGGTCCGTGGTCCCGAAGTGCTTCTTGATGGCGATCATCTTCTGCTGGCCGATGAAGCCATGCCAGCAGCCCAGGGACTGGGTGTAGTTGGCCGGATCGGCGTCGTAGGCAGCCATGTCCCTGCGCATGATGGCGGCAGTGTAGCGGGCGATGTCGAGACCGGAGCGGAATCGGTTCTGTACGCGCATGCGGATCACGGATTCAGCGCTGATACCGGACCACGTCCCCTGCTTGCTGCGGATGAGCGTCTCGACCTGCTGGATATCGTCCTGGTACGACATGGCCTTGGAAATCCCTTGCTTGGCCGGGCGCCCGCCAGATGGGGCCTTCGGCGGCCTGCCGTGTGACGCAGGGATGACAGGGAATCGAGTCCCCATGAAGTCGATCTGTCAGACTTTACAGGTCAGACTTGTAATGTTGTAAGGAGGCGACTCTGGTGGGGGCCTGACCATGGCGACCGAGCGGCGGCTGTATGTGGGGCCAAGCCTGCGCAGGCTGAGGCGGGACCTGGGCCTGACCCAGGCAGATATGGCCGAGGACCTCCAGGTCTCTGCCTCCTACATCGCCCTCCTGGAGCGCAACCACCGGCCCCTCAGCGCTGAAATGCTGGTGCGCCTGGCCCAGACCTACCGGCTGGACGTCGCCGCGCTTGCGGCGGAGGGCGGGAACGACTCCGCCCGGCTCCAGTCGACCCTGCGTGATCCCATGTTCGCCGGAATCGAGCTGAAGGCCCTTGAGGTGGCCGACGCCGCCGCCAACTTCCCGGGAGTCACCGAGGCCTTCCTTCGGCTCTACACCGCCTACCGCGAGGAGCAGTTGGCTCTCGCCGACCGCAGTGCCGACCAGAGGGACGCCGCCGACTCCGCAGATCCCGTCGCCGAGTCCCGCCGCTTCCTGGCCGCCCGCCGTAACAGCTTCCCAGGACTGGATGACGCCGCCGAACGGCTGGCCCAGGCCGTGGCGGGCAATGAGGGCCTGGCGGGCCACCTGAAGGCGCAACATGGCCTGCGGGTACGCCGCCTGCCGCCGGATGTCATGACCGGCGCCACCCGGCGGCTGGATCGTCACCGGCGGGAAGTCCTGCTGGACGATACCCTCGACAGCGCCAGCCAGTCCTTCCAGCTGGCCCTGCAGACGGCCTATCTCGAGCTTGAGACCGAGATCGGCGAGGTGCTGGCGGCGGGCGCCTTCGAGACCGAAGGCGGCCTGCGCCTGACCCGTCGAGCCCTGGCGAGCTACGCCGCCGCGGCCCTGTTGATGCCCTACACCGCCTTCGCCCGGGCCGCCGAGTCCCGGCGCTAC
Organism: uncultured Alphaproteobacteria bacterium; assembly: GCA_903933475.1. Taxonomy (GTDB): domain Bacteria; phylum Pseudomonadota; class Alphaproteobacteria; order Caulobacterales; family Caulobacteraceae; genus Phenylobacterium. The sequence continues at coordinate 7,238 of CAIZKE010000249.1, forward strand.
GACGTGGAGGCCCTGGGTCGCCAGTTCGGGGCCAGCTTCGAGCAGACCGCCCACCGGCTGACCACCCTGCAGAAGCCTGGCCAGGAGCGGGTCCCCTTCTTCTTCATCCGGGTCGACGAGGCCGGGAACGTCTCCAAGCGGCTGGATGGCGCAGGCTTTCCCTTTGCCCGGCATGGTGGGGGCTGCCCCCTCTGGAGCGTCCACCAGGCCTTCCGGACCCCGCGCCAGATTGTCACCCAATGGCTGGAGCTCCCCGACGGCCAGAAATTCTTCTCCATTGCGCGGACCGTCACTGCCGGAGGCGGTGGCTTCGCCGCGCCGCGGATCGAGCGGGCCATCGCCCTGGGCTGCGCGGAGGAACACGCCCATCGGCTGGTCTACGCCCAGGACCACCGGGACGGAGGCCCGGACCAGGCCACGCCCATCGGGGTGACCTGCCGGCTCTGCCACCGGGCAGACTGCGCCGCCCGCTCAGCCCCGCCCATCGGCCGCCAGATCCTGCCGGACGACTACCGCAGGACCCTGGCGCCCTTCGGGTTTTCGGATGCCTGATTCCAGGGCCTGAGGGGCCCGCCCCCCATTGAAGCCCTTCGCTGCCCAGAGTATGGGGGCGCCGCTGCGGCAGGCTCTGCAGCCGCGCCCGGGCGCCTGTCGGCGGCCCGATCTGAAAGGTCGGAATGTCATGAAGGTCAGCACATCCCTCGCTGTTGCGGATCTCCTGCACGCCTTCGTCGAACAGGAACTCCTGCCCGGATCCGGTGTCGCCCCGGCCGCCTTCTGGACGGCACTGGAAAGCCTCCTGAAGGACTTCCAGCCCCGAAACGGGGCCCTGTTGGAGCGCCGCGACGACCTGCAGGCGCAGATTGATGCCTGGTGGAAGGACCGCCAGGGCCAGCCCTTTGATCTCGCCGCCCAGACCGCGTTCCTGACCCGGATCGGCTATCTCCTGCCGGAGCCCCGTCCCTTCACCCTCGGCACCGGGAACATCGACCCCGAAATCGCCAGCATCGCCGGCCCCCAGCTGGTGGTCCCGGTTTCGAACGGCCGGTACGCCCTGAATGCCGCCAACGCCCGCTGGGGCAGCCTGTACGACGCCCTTTACGGCACCGACGCCCTGGAGCCGCCGACAGGAGGCAAGGGCTATGACCCGGCCCGGGGCGCCAAGGTGATCGCCTACGCCCGGGGCGTGCTGGACCGCGCCGCGGCCCTGGCCGGGGCCTCCCACGCGGACGCCGCAGGCTATGCCATCGTGGGCGATGCCCTCTCCGTGACACTGGCTTCCGGGGCGAAGGCGGCACTGGCCGATCCGTCGCAGCTGGCGGGCTGGCGCGGCGCACCAGACGCGCCCTCCGCCGTCCTCCTGAAGCACAACGGCCTGCACCTGGAGATCCAGGTCGACCGGACCCACAATATCGGCAAGGACGATGCCGCCGGGGTGGCGGACGTCCTGATGGAATCGGCCCTTACCGCCATCCAGGACTGCGAGGACTCGGTGGCCGCCGTGGACGCCGAGGACAAGACGGGCGTCTACCGCAACTGGCTGGGCCTGATGCGCGGCGACCTGACCGTGGCTTTCGAAAAGGGCGGACGCACCGAGACGCGCCGGCTCGACGAGGACCGGCGCTATTCGGCTCCCGGCGACGGCGAGGTGGTGCTGCGCGGCCGCTCCCTGATGCTGGTGCGCAATGTCGGCCACCACATGCTGACGGACATGGTCACCCTGGACGGTGCCCCGGTCTACGAGTCCGCTGTCGACGCCCTGATCACCGTGGCCGCCGCCCTCCACGACCTGAACGGCGCCCGCCTCAACAGCCCGGCCGGATCGGTCTATGTCGTGAAGCCGAAGATGCACGGGCCGGACGAGGTCGCCCTGGCGGTGAGCCTGTTCGACCAGGTGGAGGACGCCCTCGGCCTGGCCCG